>JAHFPK010000069.1 GCA_023266715.1 Hyphomicrobiales bacterium
TGGCGCTTCAGAGAAACCAATTGACCCCACCCGCTATGCCGATGATACCCAATTTTCCGATGACGTTCATTGCGTTATGAAGGCCTTCAATTTGAGGCGGCCTGTGCTCGTGGGCTGGTCCTATGCTGGCCGCATCGTCAGTGACTATGTGACAGCGCATGGGACTAAGTGCATTGCCGGAATAAACTATGTATGCGCGCGGACAAAAGATGATGTGGCCTACGATGGGCCTGGTACGGGCCTGTTGCGCGGGATGATCCACAATGATCTGGCAACCAATATCAGGGCGACCCGGGCATTCATTCGCGCCTGCTATGAAAAACAGCCCAGCCCGGAGGATTTCGAATCTGCCCTTGCCTATAATATGCTGGTTCCGCCCGGTATTCGCCGTGCGCACCTCAGCAGGCCGGCGTCAGATGGCAGTATTTTGGCACAACTCAATGTGCCGGTGCTGGTCACTCAAGGAATTGAGGACAAGCTCGTGCTTAAGGGTCTTGGCGAATTCACGGCGGCGGTTGTGCCCGGCGCGCGGCTTTCAATGTATGAAGCTGTTGGCCATTCACCCTTTGTAGAGGACGCCCAACGCTTCAACCGCGAACTGGCGGAATTTGTGCGGCACGCTCAAACTGGGTGAGGCGATGTTACAGCTGCCTGGGCTTTTATCCAAGTTTTGCGGCCTCGCGGGCCAAGGCTTCAATCCCGGCCCAATCTCTGGCCTCGATCAATTTCCTCGGGACCATCCATGAGCCACCGACGGTGATTACATTGGAGAGCTTCAAATATTTTGGTGCGGACTCAAGCGTAACGCCACCGGTTGGGCAGAAATTCACTTGCGGCAGGGGAGAAGCGAGAGAGGCGAGATAGGGAACGCCGCCTGCCGCTTCGGCAGGGAAGAATTTCTGAAAGCGGTAACCGCGTTCCATGAGGCTCATGCATTCCGATGCCGAAGCGCTGCCGGGAAGCAGGGGGACGATTACATCCTCAGCCGCGTCAAGAAGAGTCTTGGTGGCACCGGGGGAAACCGCAAAGGCGCAGCCAATGTGCTCGGTTTCCTTCAGCTTCTTGCCGTCGAGCACCGTGCCAGCGCCGACAATGGCACCTTCCACCTCGGCGATGATCGCCCGAATGCATTCAAGGGCCGCCTTGGTACGAAGCGTGATCTCAAGCACCGGCAAGCCGCCTTTGATCAACGCGCGGGCCAACGGCACTGCGTTGGCGACGTTTTCGATGACCATGACTGGTATGACCGGCGCGGCCTTCAGTATTGAATCCATGCCTGTTTGAACATCTTCTGTCATTTCAAGCCACCTCAAAAATTGATGCGCCCTGGTCGGCCCGGCCGGCAAGATTTCGAAATGCCTTGAATAACTCGCGGCCCGTTCCTTCTTCATTCCTCGAAAGATCAGCAATGGCTGGAACGCGCTGCGCAAATTCCTTGGCATCAACCAGAATTTCAAGGCGGCCGTTGTCTGCATCTATGCGAATGATATCGCCATCCCTGATCTTGGCGATGGCACCACCATCGACTGCCTCAGGTGTCACATGGATTGCGGCTGGCACCTTGCCTGACGCGCCGGACATGCGGCCGTCGGTGACCAACCCCACACGAAAGCCCTTGTCCTGCAGAACACTCAAGGGCGGGGTCATGCGGTGGAGCTCCGGCATGCCGTTGGCCTTTGGGCCCTGGAAACGCACCACGGCGACAACATCCTTTTGCAATTCTCCCGCCTTGAACGCTGCGTGGAGTTCTTCCTGGGAATGAAACACCCGGGCTGGCGCCTCAATGAAATGGCGATCGTCAGGAATTGAAGAGGTCTTGATCACTGCCTGCCCCAGAGGCCCTTCAAGCACATTGAGGCCACCGTTGGATTGAAATGGATTTTCGCAGCCGCGCAGGACTTTATCGTCGTGGGAAACGGAAGTGGCATCTTTCCATTCCAAAGCGCCAGCGGCGTTTAGTTTAGGCTCAACCAGATAGCCCTTGAGCCCGGTGCCCATGATCGTTGTCACGTCCTCATGGAGCACGCCGCGATGCAACAATTCACGAATGAGAAAACCCATGCCGCCAGCGGCGTTGAAGTGATTCACATCGGCCTTGCCATTGGGATAGATGCGGGCCATCAGGGGCACGACGGGAGAAAGTTCGGCCAAATCCTTCCAGGTCAGAACGATGCCCGCTGCTGCAGCCATGGCGATGAGATGGAGCGTGTGATTGGTGGAACCGCCCGTTGCCAGCAGCCCCACAACACCGTTTACCACTGCCTTTTCGTCATAGATGCGGCCAATTGGCGTGTAATTGTTTCCGAGCGCTGTAATCGAAAGAGCCTGCTGGGCGGATGCCTTGGTGATTTCATCACGAAGCGTTGTGCCGGGATTGACAAATGTTGTTCCTGGCAGATGCAGTCCCATGATTTCCATCAGCATCTGATTGGAATTGGCCGTGCCATAGAAGGTGCAGGTGCCAGGGCCATGATAGGATTGGGCTTCGGCCTCCAACAATGCAGAACGGTCCACTTTGCCTTCGGCGTAGAGCTGGCGGATCTTCGCCTTCTCGTCATTGGGAAGGCCAGAGGTCATGGGGCCAGCGGGAATGAATACCGCGGGCAAATGGCCAAAGGAAAGAGCACCAATGATAAGGCCCGGCACGATCTTGTCGCACACACCCAAATAGACGGCGGCATCAAACATCTGGTGCGACAGGGCCACTGCGGTTGAAAGAGCAATGACATCACGCGAGAACAGTGACAGTTCCATGCCGGTTTCGCCTTGCGTGACGCCATCACACATGGCGGGAACCCCGCCTGCCACCTGCGCTGTGCCGCCAGCCTCACGGGCAGCATCACGGATAAGCTGGGGGTAGTTTTCAAAGGGCTGATGGGCGGAAAGCATGTCGTTATAGGACGTGACAATGCCAAGGTTCGGGCCGGCGCCGGTGCGCAGCTCGCTCTTGTCATGGGGACCGCAGGCGGCAAAGCCATGGGCGATATTGGCGCAGCCCAGCGCCTTGCGCTTTGGTTGTGAACTTGCAGCATCGGCAATACGCGCGAGATAGCGTTGCCTGGTTGGCCTGCTGCGCTCAATGATTTTCTCCGTAACGGCGGAGACGATGGCATGGACAGTCATGGGCTTAACTCCGTCAGGGACACCAGTAGAGTGTCACAGGTTTTTTTGATCTCAGAATAGCCCGTACCGGCATGGCCGCAATGGGCCCCTCTGCAAGAGCCAAGTTTAGCACGTCGCGCTTGCCCTGTCCCTCGATGTGCAGGCAAAGAAGACTCGCGTCAAGAAGGGCCGGCAGCGTGAAGGTAAGCCTGGGCTCACCGGCGGCAGGTGCCGAGATTTTTAAAATGCGCGTTTCTGTCTTGGGATCGAGCGCTTCGCTCAAATGATCGCCGTTTGGAAAAAATGAGGCGGTATGGCCATCGCTTCCCATGCCGAGAACAACGACATCAAGGGTTGCAACATTTTCCGCGTCGGCATTTTCAAACAGTGGAACAAACTCTGCCCCTGCAGCACAGTTTTGCAGGAGGTTTTCACGAACCAGTTTCGTGTTGGAACGGGGATGTGATTCGGGCACCTGGCGTTCATCAACAAGGGTGATTGTTATCTTGCTCCACGGGATATCGATGCGGGACAGCGTTTCAAAGAAAAGCTTGGGGGTTGATCCACCAGATACGGCAAGACAAGCACTGCCCTTGCTTATCACATGGCGTTGCAATGCATTGGCCACATCCGTCGCAAGGGCCGAAGCCAGGCTTCCTTTGCTTTCAAACAATCGCTCTTTCGCGATCATGCAACGTCGCTTTCATGCCAAGTGCGCCCATCGCGCTCGATCAGGGCGACGGCCGCCGATGGTCCCCAGGTGCCCGCCGTATAGGGCTTGGGCAATTCTGGGGACTCCCGCCAATAATCCAGAATGGGGTCAATCCATTTCCAGGCGGCGGTCACTTCATCCCGGCGCATGAAGAGGGTTTGATTGCCGCGGACCACATCCATGATCAGGCGCTCATAGGCATCGGGATTTCGCACACCGAAGGCATCGGCAAAGCTCATATCGAGGGGAACATGGCGCAGGCGCATGCCGCCGGGACCCGGATCCTTGATCATCAGCCAGAGCTTTACCCCTTCATCGGGCTGCAGGCGAATGACAAGGCTATTGGACCTGATGGTGCCTGCACTGGCATCAAATACGGAATGAGGAATAGGCTTGAATTCAACGACAATTTCCGAGGCGCGCGATTCAAGCCTCTTGCCGGAGCGCAAATAAAATGGAACGCCATTCCAGCGCCAATTTCCAATTTCAACTTTCAACGCCACATAGGTTTCGGTCTTGGAGGTGTTTGAGCCCAATTCTTCCAGATAGCCAGGAACCGCCCCACCCGCCGAGGCTCCGGCGCGGTACTGCCCGCGCACAGTCTGGGTTGCCATATTATCCGCCGTAATCGACTTTAGGGATTGCAGCACCTTCAACTTTTCATCGCGCACGGCGTCGGCATCAATTGATATCGGAGGTTCCATGGCCACAAGGCACAAAAGCTGCAGCATATGGTTTTGCACCATATCGCGGAGCGCTCCAGCCGTATCATAGTAGCCGGCGCGGCCCTCTACCCCTAAGGTCTCCGCCACGGTAATCTGCACATGGTCAATGTGGGCGGCATTCCAGATGGGTTCAAATAATGCATTGGCAAAGCGCAGGGCCATGAGGTTCTGCACGGTTTCCTTGCCGAGGTAGTGGTCAATACGATAGATCGACGGTTCCGGGAAAATGCGGCCGATCTGCTCATTCAGGGCCCTGGCCGACGCACCATTTTTGCCCACCGGTTTTTCGACCACAACGCGGGACTTTGGCGTCACCAGATTATGGCTGCCGAGGCGCTCGCAAATCGGGCCAAAGAGATCAGGCCCCACGGCCAGATAAAAGACGCGGATGCGGTCATCCATGGGCTTCAGTACTTTTTCGAGTTCTTTCCAACCCGCTTCCTGGTTTGCTTCGGCGGCCACATAATCCAGACGATCAAGAAAGCGCTTGCACGTATCAGGCTTGCGCAAGTCTTCAGCCACATGGGCTTCGATTGCCGCCAAGGCAGAGGCACGAAACGCATCACGGGTCATGGCGCGGCGCGAGGAACCAATAATGCGGGCAGCAAGCGGAATTTGTCCCTGCAAATCCCGGTAAAAAAGAGCGGGAAGCAGTTTGCGTTGGGCCAAATCGCCCGTGGCGCCGAAGACTATGAGGTCGAAGACTTCGACAGGAATAGTTCGCGGAGTCATATCTTGTTACAATTCCAATTTTGAGGTACGCCAATCAAAAAGGCGATCTACACGCCGACGGCCGCTTTTGCAATAATTCAATTCCACTGATTTATTGATTTTTTTGCAGGGCTGGGCGATGGATAGCGCTAGAGCAAATCCCGGCGAAGTTGCATGACTTCGCCGATAAGGATTTGCTCCAACATACTGATGTGGCGCGATTCCTTTTCGACAAGGTGATTCCTCCTTGCCGGGAATCGCGCTAGCACCCAAATGCGGAGGAAAATATGATCGTTTGCTGCGGCGAGGCGCTGATTGACATGTTGCCGCGCACATCCCGGGAAGGTGCCCCCGTCTATCAACCCTTCAATGGCGGTTCAATTTTCAATACGGCCATCGCCTTGGGTAGGCTGGGGATCATCACCGGATTCTTCAGCGGGTTGTCCACGGATTTTTTTGGCGACAGCCTGAAAGCCGGCCTGCAAGCCAGCAATGTCGATTTGAAATATACCAAGTTCTGGGACAAGCCTTCAACGCTTGCCTTCGTAAAACTGGAAAATGGCCAGGCACGCTATTCTTTCTATGATGAAAATTCCGCGGGCCGGATGCTGACGAAAAAAGATCTTCCGAAGCTTTCCTCCGATGTCAACGCGTTGCATTTCGGCTCTATCAGCCTCATTCACGAGCCTGGTGCTTCAACTCTCGAAGCCCTGATGATGCGCGAGGCCACCGACCGCGTAATCTGCCTTGATCCCAACATTCGTGAAAATTTGATCAAGGACCGCCGCGAATATCTGGCGCGGATTGGCCGACTGGTCTCCATGTGTGACATTTTGAAGATATCCGACGAGGATGTGACCTGGATTACGGGAAAAACCGATCTCTCATCGGCAGCCAGAAAATGGCTCAATGCAGGCGCCAAGGTTGTGGTGATCACCAGGGGCGGAAACGGCGTTGAAGCCTTCACCAAAGGCCTTTCAATCAAACTGCCTTCCATAGACGTCAAGGTGGCGGATACGGTGGGGGCCGGCGATACATTCACTGCTGGGTTTCTCGCCTCCCTGCAAAGGGCCGGAAAACTCAACAAGGCATCCGTCGCCTATCTCGATGAACCGGCGCTGCGCAATGCCGTGGCTTACGCGGCACGCGCCGCCGCCATTACCGTATCGCGCGCAGGGGCCAATCCGCCCTGGCTTCACGAACTGCAGAATTAAGCCCGGTCCGGTTTTGCCATTTCCCCTGCAATGCCCGTGAGCTATCAAGCCCCCATGGAATTTCCTGTTGATGGCGTCATTCCGCTTCTCAGCGAAGCCTTAACGCACGGCTCCGCAGCAATTCTGGTGGCAGAACCCGGCGCCGGCAAGACAACGCGGGTGCCTTTGAAACTGCTCGGAAGCCCGTGGCTTGGACAACGAAAAATCGTCATGCTGGAGCCGCGCCGGCTTGCGGCGCGCGCCGCCGCCAGGCGCATGGCGGAAACGCTTGGCGAGGCAATTGGCGAAACCGTGGGCTACACGGTTCGGCTCGATCGCAAGGTTTCGGCAAAAACGCGCATCGAAGTCGTCACCGAAGGCATTCTCACGCGGCGTCTGCAAAACGATCCTGAATTGAAGGATACGGGGCTGGTTATTTTCGATGAGTTTCATGAACGCAGTCTGGATGGTGATTTAGGCCTTGCACTCACCCTGGACATGCGCTTGGGCCTGCGCGAGGATTTGCGGCTACTCATCATGTCAGCCACGCTTGATGCTGCGAAACTTTCTGAACATCTGCAGGACGCATCGGTCATTCAGGCAACGGGCCGCGTGTTTCCGGTTGAAACACGCTATCTCGACAAGACGACGCGGCAATCGATTTCAGTGGATGCCTGCCGCGCGGTGCAAAGGGCTCTGCATGAAACCAGGCAGAGTATTTTAGTGTTCCTTCCCGGCGAGGCTGAAATTCGGCGGACCGAGGGCATGCTCAAGGCAGCAAGTCTTCCTTCCCATGTCAGCGTGCGGCTGCTCTTTGGAGCCATGGGTTTTGATGAGCAGGATGCGGCCCTCAAACCAGCCCCGGAAGGATTTCGCAAAATCGTTCTGGCCACGACCATTGCGGAAACCAGTCTCACTATTGAAGGCATTGGAACGGTGATTGATACGGGCTTCAAGCGATCCCCGCGATTTGATCCCGCCAGTGGCATGACAGCGCTGGAAACGGTGCGGGTCAGTCTGGCTTCGGCTGACCAGCGCCGTGGCCGCGCCGGACGGTTGGGACCCGGCGTTTGCTACAGGCTTTGGCCGGAAGCCGAAACGCGGGCCCTGGCCGCCCACGATCAGCCGGAAATTTTGGTAAGCGATCTTACGCCCCTAGTATTGGAACTCGCCGCGTGGGGGGTGAACGAACCTTCCTCCCTGTCGTGGCTTGACCAACCGCCAGCCGCGGCTTTTTCACAAGCGCAGGACTTGCTCAAGCGTTTGGAGGCTTTGGATGCAAGTGGAAGAATTACAGCCATGGGCCGGGACATGGTCAAGGTGCCATTGCATCCCCGTCTTGCACATATGGTGGTTAAGGGAAAGGCCCTGGGCTCCGGTGAAGCGGCGGCGGAATTGGCAGCCTTCGTGTCAGAACGTGATGGACTGGGCCGCGACGCGGGATGCAATATTGCCTCACGCCTTGCGGCAACGCGTGGAGCCACACGTGCCCGCATTCAGGCATCGGCGAAGCAGATTAAGCAAATCCTCAGCATTAAGGCTGATACGACATCGATCAGTGAAGGCGTCCTTGTCGCCCTGGCCTGGCCGGACCGCATTGCACAGAGGCGCGGCGGTGATCGGCGCTACCGCCTGTCGGGCGGCGGCGGCGGTATTCTGCCGGAACATGACGCATTGGCCAAGAACGAATGGCTGTCCGTTGCCACAACAGATGGTTCTTCAGGCGACCAAAAGATTTTTTTGGCGAGCCCTCTCACACTACAGGACATTGAAACTCATTTTTCAAATCAAATTGAACAAGCGGAAAATGTCGGCTGGGATACGCGTTCGCAAAGCGTAGTTGCTGCGCGGGTTCGCAAACTTGGTGCGCTCATTCTTGAAGAGCGTCCGCTTACGACGGTGGACCCTGAAGCCATGGCCAGTGCGATTCTCAAGGGGATTGCTGAAATGGGTCTCAAGACTTTGCCTTGGACTGATGGAGCCAACACCTTTCGTGCCCAGGTGCAATTTTTGAAACGCCTGTTTCCAGAAGACAACTGGCCTGATCTCAGTGATGAGGCTCTTGCGCAAAACTATGATGAATGGCTGAAGCCCTATCTTGCCGGCATTTCGCGCAAAAGCCATCTTGAACGGCTGGACATGCTGGCCATCATGAAAAGCCTCGTGCCCCATGACTTGCAGCGGCAAATGGATGTGTTGGCACCACGCCGTATCGAAGTGCCTTCCGGAGCTCATGTCGCCATCGATTACGAAACAGAGGGAGACCCGGTTATAAAGGTGCGCTTGCAGGAAATGTTCGGCCTTGCAAAAACACCAACAATTGCAAAGGGCCGGGCTCAGCTTCGCATTGAATTGCTATCGCCGGCGGGAAGACCGCTCGCTGTCACCAAGTCTCTTGAGACGTTCTGGAGCAATGGTTATCCGGACGTGCGCTCGGAGTTGAGGGGCCGTTATCCCAAGCATTCCTGGCCGGAAGATCCGCTGTCGGCGCCACCCGTAAAACCTCGCAAACTGCGTTAACAGGGACGCTTGACCATTGGCCATGCCAATGCCAAACACCGCGCGCAATGACCGACACCGCCCATATCCGCAATTTCTCCATTATCGCCCATATCGACCACGGCAAGTCTACGCTGGCCGACCGGCTTATCCAGCTCTGCGGTGCGGTAAGCGAGCGCGACATGGTTGATCAGATTCTGGACTCCATGGACCTAGAGCGCGAGCGCGGCATCACCATCAAGGCCAATACGGTCCGCCTGGATTACAAGGCCAAGAACGGCGAGAATTATGTTCTGAACCTGATCGACACGCCGGGGCATGTGGACTTTGCCTATGAGGTTTCGCGTTCACTGGCGGCCTGTGAAGGTTCGCTGCTGGTGGTTGATGCCAGCCAGGGTGTGGAAGCGCAGACGCTCGCCAATGTCTATCAGGCCATCAATAACAACCATGAAATTGTGCCGGTTCTCAACAAGGTGGATTTGCCCGCCGCCGAGCCGGAACGCATTCGCCAGCAGATTGAAGATGTGATTGGCATAGACGCCTCCGAAGCGATACTGATTTCGGCCAAATCCGGCCTTGGTGTTCCCGAAGTGCTTGAGGCAATCGTCCATCGCCTGCCCGCCCCCAAGGGTGACCGCAACAAGCCTCTCAAAGCCCTGCTGGTTGACAGCTGGTATGATTCCTATCTCGGCGTTGTGGTTCTGTTGCGCATCATCGATGGTGAACTCAAAAAGGGCATGCGCGTCAAGATGATGGGCACCGGCGGTTCCTATCTCATCGACCGGGTTGGTGTCTCGCGCCCGAAAAAGGAAATGGTGGCGAGCCTTGGCCCCGGAGAGATTGGTTTTTTCACTGCTGCGATCAAACAGGTTGCCGACACGCGGGTGGGCGATACGGTCACCGATGAAAGAAACCCGGCTGCCGAAGCGCTCCCTGATTTCAAGGAAGCGCAATCGGTGGTGTTTGCCGGGTTCTTCCCCGTCGATGCGGCGAAGTTCGAAGACCTGCGCGAGGCCATGGGGCGCTTGCGTCTCAATGATGCAAGCTTCTCCTATGACATGGAAACGTCTGCAGCCCTGGGCTTTGGTTTCCGTTGCGGGTTCCTGGGCCTGCTGCACCTTGAAATCACCCGCGAGCGCATCGAGCGCGAATTCAATGTGGACATCATCACCACGGCGCCAAGCGTCATTTACAGAATCAACCTGCGCAATGGCGGGAAAATCTCGCTGCACAATCCGGTTGATATGCCCGATGCCATGCTGATCGAATCCATTGAGGAGCCGTGGATTGAAGCGACCATTCTGGTGCCCGATGAATACCTGGGCTCCATCCTCAAGCTTTGCGAGGACCGGCGCGGGCGGCAGAAGCAGCTCACCTATGCGGGCAGCCGCGCCATGCTGATCTATGAACTGCCGCTCAATGAAGTGGTGTTTGATTTCTATGACCGGCTCAAATCCGTGAGCCGTGGCTACGCCAGCTTCGATTACAAAATGACCGACTATGAAAAAGGCGATCTGGTGCGCATGGGCATTCTGGTGAATGGGGAACCGGTTGACGCGCTGGCCATGGTGGTGCACCGGGCGCGGGCCGAGCAGCGTGGCCGGGTGATGTGCGAAAAGCTCAAGGAGCTGATCCCCCGCCACATGTTCCAGATTCCGATCCAAGCCACTATCGGCGGCAAGAT
>JAHFPK010000358.1 GCA_023266715.1 Hyphomicrobiales bacterium
TTCCGCATTGGAAATGCCGCCAACACCAATCAGTGGGATTTTTCCCCTGGTGAGAATATAGAAACGTGCGAGTTGCCGGGTTGAAAGGTCAATGAGCGGCGCCCCTGAAAGGCCGCCTGTTTCCCGCGCGTGAGGCGAGTGTAGCGATGGTCTTGAGATGGTTGTGTTGGAAATGATGACGCCATCAACCGCAGCATTCATGCAACATCCGGCCATGGCTTCCATCTCATCCGCTTCCAAATCAGGTGCAATTTTCAGCAGCATGGGCACCTGTCGCTTTTGGTTTTCACGGGCTTCGCTCAAGCGCTTCAACAGGGGGCGTAATTCCTGCGCCGACTGCAGATTGCGCAGGCCCGGGGTATTGGGCGAGGAAATATTGACGGTGAAATAATTGGCCACATCAGAGAAAGCATTTATCCCTGCTACATAATCGGCAACACGATCGGCTGAATCCTTATTGGCACCAATATTCACACCCACGATACCGGATTTGCCCTGGCGGTGGCGTAATCTTTGCAGAACAGCAGCATGGCCTTCATTGTTGAATCCCATGCGATTGATCACCGCCTGATCTTCACTTAGACGAAAGAGGCGGGGACGGGGATTTCCGGCTTGCGGGTGCGGTGTCACGGTTCCCACTTCAACAAAACCAAAACCTAAGCCCAGCATGGCATCGGGCACGGCCGCATTTTTATCAAAGCCGGCGGCAAGGCCTAAAGGATTTTCAAATTTCAGCCCAAAACATGAGATGGCGAGATTGGAAGGAGAACCGATTTTTAATCTTCCACCGAGACCTGTTTTCAACGCCTTGATGGTCAATCCGTGAGCTGCTTCCGCGTCTATGCTGTGGAGCAGCGGGCGCATCACCTTGAAGCCGAAATTGAACAGGCTCATCACGGCAGTCCTGCAGGAAACTGATGGACTCCATTCACCAGCGGGAGCGGCGTGGCTTCACTTATGGCATCGAGTTTTAATGCGCCGTAGATATGGGGAAACAGATCGCCACCGCGGGAGGTTTCCCATTTCAAGCTGGGGCCGAGGCTTTCTTCCCTGACTGAGATCAACACCAGATCCACTTTTCCGAAAAAATGTTTTTGTGCCGTGGCGCGAACCTGTTGGGCGGCTGAGAGGTGGATGAAGCCATCCCTTTGGTCCACTTCCGATCCCTTATAAATGCCTTGCGCCTGTGCTTTTTCCCATTCCTGCTTTGACATGATTTTGTAGAGTAAAGACACGCGCGACCCCGCTGATTTGCGCGGCACCATAGCGACAGGTTTGCCACTGGACAACCAATGCAGAATGAGGTATTAGTTCCTACAGTAAAGGATTAAATATCAGATACGGATATGGCAAAAATGTTCAGCCACAAGCAGGTTTGGGCTGCGATTGACACAATCGCAGAGCGGTACGGCTATTCAGCTTCAGGGCTGGCCAAGAAGTCGGGGCTCGACCCCACCTCATTCAACCCGTCCAAGCGCAATGGACCCGATGGCAGGCCACGCTGGCCCACGACCGAAAGCATCGCCAATCTGCTGGAGGCGGCCGGGGCCTCGGTTGAAGAATTCAGCGACCTGCTGACAGGCCGTAAGGGCCAGCCACCAAAACGCAAGCAAATTCCCTTGCTGGGACTGGCTCGTGCCGGCAAGGGCGGCTTTTTTGATGATTCGGGTTTTCCCGTTGGCAACGGCTGGGACGAGATTGACGTTCCGGGGGTGACCGATGCCACGGCCTATGCGCTCGAAATCACCGGCGACTCCATGCTGCCGGTTTACCGCGAGGGCGACACTATCATTGTCTCGCCTGGCGCCACGTTACGCAAAGGCGACCGCGTGGTGGTGAAAACCACCGATGGCCAAGTGATGGCCAAGGTCATGCAGCGGCAGACGGCGAAAAACGTCGAGCTCGCCTCGTTCAATGCGGCCCATGACACCAAGACGCTGGACATGAAGGACGTGGACTGGATGGCAAGGATTATCTGGGCGAGCCAGTAAGCTCACCCTTCAAGGCTTTTCCAATCAGGGCCCGCGTATTCGCCACGCCATAGAGTGCCGCGAAGGAACCGAAACGGGGGCCGCGTTCTTCACCCAACAAGACCTGATAGAGCATGTTGAACCAGGATTGCGCCACGCCGATGGAGCCATCTTTCTGCGTCGTCGTATAAGGTTCACGCCTGCCGATGTCATAGACTTTTTGCTGAATGGCTTCCGGGGTGGAGCCTTCTGGCAATTGCGCCAAGGCCGCTGACAGGTCCTCAAGGGCCTTGCGCTCTTCATCGGTGGCTGCACGATATCTCTTGTTGGGCTTCACAAAATCAGTGAAGTAGCGGAGGGCGTAACCCACCATGCTGTCAAGTCTGGGATGGGTCTCATGCGAAACCTGCGGCGCATAGCGTTTGAGGAAAGCCCAGAGTATGGACTTGTCTTCCGTGTTAGCCACGGCCACGAGATTCAGCAACAGGGAAAATGACACAGAGCCTTCCTCTGGCGGTGGCGGACTTCCACCATGAATATGCCAGAGCGGATTCAACAGGCGGTCCTTGATCTCCTGCCTGCCATAGGCATTCTGGAACTGCGCATACTCGTCAACGGCGCGGGGGATCACGTCGAAGTATAGCTTCTTGGCCTCGCGCGGGCGGTTATACATGTAGAGCGAGAGCGAATCCGGGTCGGCATAGGTCAGCCATTCGTCAATGGTGAGACCATTGCCCTTGGACTTGGATATCTTCTGGCCCTTATCATCGAGGAATAGCTCATAGACGTAATGCTCCGGTGGAAGCCCGCCGAGAATTTCGCAAATCTTGTCGTAGACGACTGCGTTGGTTTGATGGTCCTTGCCAAACATTTCGAAATCAACGCCAAGGGCCGCCCAGCGCATGCCGAAATCCGGCTTCCATTGC
>JAHFPK010000359.1 GCA_023266715.1 Hyphomicrobiales bacterium
CTGCAATATGCCAATCCGATTCTGACCTCGGCAGCCTATATCGAGCCGAAGCTCCTGAGCGATCCCGGGCTCTATCCGCCGAAAAGCATTTTGAAGCGGCTTGCGGTGCAGCCGCCAATGGCGGCGAATGTGGAGAGCGAACTCAAGCGGATATGGTCCAAGTTGAGCAAGGAATAGCCATTTTTCAGGATTGGATGTTTGCGTAATAAAAACCCCGCCTCAGGAATTTAAATGAGGCGGGATTGTTTTGTTTAGGCCGGCAGCTGAAAGATCCAGTTCGCCATAAGCACCATGACAACTCCGGCGGCCAGGGCCAGATAGGGCAGCATGCCAGCCTTCTTTTCGCCCATGTCGCCTTCCTTCAGGCCCAGGTCATCAAGCGCGCCTTTCGGGAACTTGCCGCCATCCTGATAATAATGCCGGAAGGCGAACACTGGAAAAATCAGGGCAGCGAAGAAAAGACCCGCCCACAGGGCCGTTGAATAGCCCCACACCTTTGCGCCAGCGCCAAGGAACAACTCGTTGACAAAGGCGAGGATGGTATTGAGGCCAATCAGCCACGATGGGGCCTTCCATGGCCGTTCAATGTGGCCGGAGTCAACGCGGTGAATCCAGCCCGCATTGAGGTTCAGAAAGTTGAAAATGATGTAACTCACGTTTGAAATTGCGAGCACGTAGAAATAGCCCGCAAGGTCCGAGGCGAGTGCCAGCAGGATCAGATTAAAGGTGAAGTCCGTCCACATGGCGCGGGTTGGCGCGCCATGTGAGTTCACCTGCGTGAGGTAACGTGGCAGCCAGCCGTCCTTCGAACCCTGATAGAGGGTGCGCGATGATCCGGCCATGGCGGTCATGATAGCCAGGAACAAGGCGAGGATCATCAGGATCACGAACAGCTGTGTGACCACGTGATTGCCGCCCACCATGTTGCCAAGGGCCTCGGCGATGCCTGTGCCATCGACAATGCCTGGTGCCAGCATTCCTGCGTGACCCAAAACTCCCTGGAAGGAGAAGGGCACGAGGAAGAAGAACAGGCAGCAGAGAAGACCGGCATAGAAGATTGATTTGAAGGTGTCAGTCTTCGGGCTCTTCAGTTCGCGAGTGTAGCATACGGCGGTTTCGAAGCCGCAGGTTGACCAGGCAGCAATATAAAGCCCCCCAAGAAACAGGGTCCAACCGCCGATGCTCCAAGTGCCCTCAATGCCGGAATAGGCCGTTGTTGGCGGAAGCAGACCCGTCACATTGGCAGTGTCAATAGCTCCCGTGAGGATTGGCACGAGGCCAACCAGCAGCAGTGGCACCAGCACAATAATGGCGAGCCATTTTTGTGCAGTTGCGATTGAGGCAATGCCGCGATGCTGAATCCAGAACATGATCAGCATAAGGATGGCGCCGATCACAAAGGTTGTTTTGAAATGCATGGTGCCAAGGCCGGGGATCGGAATACCAAGCAGATCCCAAGAGCGAATAGCAGGCGTTCCCGCAGCAGTTAACGCTGCAATTGCGTCTGCTGCCACTTTGCCGGCATTGGCGGGGTCAGCAAGCCAGGCCACCACATCCGGCGACGTGTCGACGATAAAGAGGAAAGGGAAACAGGGCGTTGAGAATATAACCCGCCGCGACGGCGCAACCCGGTGACAGCACGGGGCTCCACGCGAACCAGTTGCACCACACTGAGAGTGGCGCGATGAATTTGGAATAGCGCAGCCAGGCCGTTGCTCCGTACACGGAGGCTCCACTCGACTTGTTGCCGAACATGCCGGCAATTTCGGAGCAGGTAAAGGACTGCAGGAAGCCCATGATCATGGAAATGATCCAAACCAGGAATGCGAGTTTGCCTGTGGTCCCGACGATGCCGCCGATGGAGAAGAGCACGAGGGGTGGAACACCAGCCGTAACCCAGAAGGCGCCCTTCCAGTCCAATGCGCGGACGAGACCGACCGTGCCCGATTCAGATGACATGATTTTTCCCTCCATTGTTCCCCAAAATTAGGGCTGGAATGAATCCACTCTGCGAGAGTTCATCTCTAATCCCAGGAAACAATAGTGAATGCTACTATATCGACGGTCAAGCGGAACTATGCGATATTGACAGTTCAAATCCACTCCGAATGATGAAGTTTTTTATCCCATGCTTTCAACAGCGCCGCAGCCCAGCCTCATTTATCGTCCCGGTATTAGAGCCTTACCCGCAGGAGTTGAGCGTTATCGCGTTTTGGGGGCGGGCTCGACGGTTGTTGAGGTTAAGGCGGGAGACGCGCTTCTCCTGACCGATGTGGAAGGTGGCCAGACTTGCGAGCTTGCCTTTTGTGATGCTTCGGGCCGGTTTGATTCGGCAGCCCTTGGGGTTCGCGCCAACGGCCGCGGCGAAGGTCTGAAAGCTCTGCTTGCAGTCGATAACGAGAATACACGGCGGACGAAATCAACATTTCAACGCCGCAACATTGATTTGGGCAAGGCAGAAACCTTGCGCCTGTTTGGCGGAGATTCGCTGTCCGGAGCCACCGCCGAACTCAAAGTTTTGCGCGATGGCATTCTGATCGTTGCGGCGCCAGGTGCGGCCATGGCGCCGGAGAATCAGGATACGGCCACCGATATTGAATTGCGCATCACGCGAAGCGGCAAGCCCGCTGATCGCGCAAGTATTTTGCCGGAACCCATGGCTGATCCCTTGCAGGATATTCGTATCAAGGCCTCGACCGCCTCGGCCTATCTGGTGCGGGCCGGTGAATATATCCAGGTGATCGATGTGTCCGGCCGTCAGTGTACGGATTTTCAGGCCCTGTCAGCGCGCAAGGTTGACATGGGACTTGACCTGGCTCTCGACTCAACTGTCACCCGCACCTTGCTGGGCCGCAGCTATCCGACACCCGGCCTGCCATCAAAATCCTTTG
>JAHFPK010000360.1 GCA_023266715.1 Hyphomicrobiales bacterium
CAAATTGATGATTGGACGCGTGATGTTGCGGGAGCACTCGCCGACGACCTTTCGGCCCGGGCGGTTTATCCATTCGACAGACCCCATTACCCGTTCCTGACCTGGGCAAGGCGGGCGGGCGCAGGCCATGTATCACCCCTCGGCCTCAATATTCATCCGACCTATGGCCTGTGGCATGCCTTTCGCGCCGCCCTGCTCTTTCCCGTGGCATTTGATTTGCCCATGCAGTCGGCTGGCGCACACCCTTGCGAGACCTGTGCTGACAAGCCTTGCCTTACGGCCTGTCCGGTAAATGCCTTCAACGGCTCAACCTATGAAGTCGCCGCATGTGCAAGCCATGTCAGCTCACCAGCGGGGCATGATTGCATGGATAACGGCTGCCTTGCCCGAAGGGCCTGCCCTGTGGGCCGGGGCTTTACTTACCATCCCTATCAAGCGCAATTCTTCATGCGCGCGTTTGTTGCAGCACGTCGCAAATCGGCTGGAAACGCCGCTTAGTTCGACTATTCTCCAGCCATGTACAAAAAAATTCAAAAAAAGCTGGATAAGGGCCAGACCATCATTCTCGATGGCGGCACGGGCACGGATATTCAACGGCGGGGCGCGCCCATGAGTGGGGAGACCTGGTGTGCCGAGGTCAATCTCACACACCCGGACATCGTGCGGGCCGTGCATGAGGACTATATCCGTGCGGGCGCCGACATCATCACGGCAAACACCTTTGCCACCAGCGCCCTGTCCTTCAATTATTATGGCCGCGACAATGACCTGTTGAAAATCGATGCCGCCGCAGTTGCCATTGCCAGGCAGTCGGCGGCGGGAAAATCTGTGGCCGTTGCGGGTTCCGTTTCAACCATGCGGCCTGTAGCTTCGGGCACCGACCGCACCTTGAAGGAAAAGGAATGGCCGGAAGCGGAAGCTCGGGCGCTGTTTCGGCGCAAGGTTGAAAATCTGGCGCGGACCGGTGTTGATCTCCTGATGATGGAGATGATGCGCGATGTGGATTATTCGGTTTACGCAACGGAAGCCGCCGTCGCCACGGGCCTCCCCGTCTGGGTTGGCATTTCGGTTGAGCGCGGCGAAGATGGCAGGCTCGTTGGCTTTGGCCGCGAAGACCAGTTGTTTAACGATGTGGCCAAGCGGCTTTCTGCCACCAAGCCTGCCGTCATAAACATCATGCATACATCGCCAAACGACACGGACGATGCCCTGCAAACTTTGCGAAAATATTGGAACGGCCCAACCGGCACTTATCCGGAGAGCGGTTATTTCAAAATGCCGGACTGGCAGTTTGTCGACATCATTTCGCCAGAGGAACTGGTTTCCAAGTCCCGTGGCTGGAAATCCCAAGGGGCGACGATTTTCGGCGGCTGTTGCGGCATCGGGCCTGATCATATCGCAGCCATTTCCAAGGAGTTCAAACAATGAAAACAGGATCATGCCTTTGCGGCGGCGTAAAATTTGAAATGCGCGGGCCTTTGGAACCCGTCACCGCGTGTCATTGCACGCAGTGCCGCAAGCAGACGGGCAATTATTGGGCGTCAACATCAAGCGCTGATGCCGACCTGCACTTCACGTGCAAGGACACATTGGCCTGGTACCGGGCATCCGACATCGCACAGCGCGGATTCTGTAAGAACTGCGGCTCCACCCTGTTCTGGAAAGCGGATGGCCGCGACACCACCTCAATTTGTGCTGGAGCCATTGACGGCGCGACGGGCCTGAAACTGGAAGGCCATATTTTTTGCGACAACGCAGGCGACTATTACGAGATCGCCGGCGGCGGCTACAGGAAAGCGCAGTGGAGGTAGAACTCTGCGTCCTAAAATTTGTGATTAGGGTCAACCAGGCAATTCAACTTTTGCTTGCATTTCTCAATTCAGAGGCTCTACAGTCCTGAAATTATGGGGCAATCCAGATGACACACGTCAAGCATGGTGTTTTGCCACTCAAGGTCATTTTTTCGAGCCTGATTGCATTAGGCCTCGTGACTGGAAATATCGGGTTTGCGGCCGCGAAAGATGTCAGGAAAACGATGACTGCGGCGCAGAAATCTGAATTGCGCAAAAAGGCCTTGGAATGGTGCAAGAAGAATTACATTCAAGGTGGTGCATTTATCGTGCGGGTTGAAATCTTGAGCGATGGAAGAGTGCGTTGCTGGGTCAAGGGCTAGTTCGGAAAGATATTTCGTCCGTCTAAGAAAAGAAGGGATGGCAGCAATCTCCTTTTGATCATTCCGGTGGCGACTATAAGTTAGGCCAATGGCTCTGAGCGAGCGGCCATGTCAGACTCAAGTTCGCCATAACCCGTAAAGCGGTATTCAAAGGCGAGCCCTAATTGTTCCGCAGCTTTCCTGGCATTTTCAACCAATTGTTCATCATGAGTCTGGGCGAGATAAACGATCTTCGTATAGTTGCCAAAATATGAAGAGAGCAGTTCGGGGTGGCGATTGAGGCCGAGACCGGCCCAGATCAGCTTATCGAAATGGCGCGCCAGATAGTCGGTGAGATAGAAGGCGGTGAATTCATCGTCGGCCCGGCCTGCAAATTCCGGATTGCCGGAAAAGAAGGCATAGCAATGGGGGCCGCCAATGCGCTCAACGCCTTCTTCTTCCAGCATTTTGTCGAGCAGGCCGCCGGTGCCGCAATCGCCGTAAAGCACAAATATCGACTTGTACTTGTCGCGCTGGCTGCGGATTTTTTCGCGCACGGCGGGAACGATGAATTGCGGGGTGTTATGCCATTTCGCCGGCAGGCACTGGACATCAAAAGCCGTCCAGTGATTGCGCTCGATGAGGTCCACAATCTCGCGCGCCAGGGCGCCGCAGGCAATCAGAAGCACATCGCCCTTTCCGGTGGCGAACTGGAATTCGTCAGATGGCTTAAGATCA
>JAHFPK010000070.1 GCA_023266715.1 Hyphomicrobiales bacterium
CCAGATAATAGAGAACACCCCGGTGCCCGTCATGGCCTGCTATCACCGAGGCAACAACGCGCCCATCAACAATTCCAACCAGGACAGTCGACGTCTCGCCCTCCCGCGCAAATTTAATGTCCTTGTACGGATCATTCCAGTCGCGTGTTAATTCGCAGCGTTTCCATAAACTTACAACGCTTTCCTCATCTTTTTCATGAATGTCGCGGAAGGAAATCACGGAGGTAACACCTTGCCGGGGTTCATGATGTTCGTCGGATCAAAAAGTTTTTTCAAGTCGCGCATCATCTGCAATTCAACCGGGGACTTGATCTCCGGCATGTGATGTTTTTTCAAGCGCCCAATACCATGCTCGGCGCTGATCGAGCCACCAAATTTCAATACGACATCAAACACAACCTTGTTCATCTCATTCCAGAGATCGAGATATTTTTTCTTATTCATGCCGGGCGGTTGCGAAACGTTGAAATGCATGTTGCCATCGCCCATGTGCCCGAAGGGCATCACCCGCGCCTCTGGCATAAATGTATTGACAGCACGGCTGGCTTCTTCAATGAACTGCGGAATCTTCGATACGGGCACCGAAACATCATGTTTGATCGAGCCGCCCTCAAACTTCTGCGACTCCGGCATCAGTTCACGAATGGCCCACAGCGCCTGCCGTTGTGCCTCCGATTGCGCCACCGTGGCGTCGGTCACCAGCCCCTGCGTCATGGCCTCTTCCAGAATACTCTCAAAACTGCCGGCAACGGGATCGGCCAGTTCACTCAAGGCATACCACGGAGAGAATTCCGCCAAGGGGTTGGTGATGCCCATATGCTTCACCGTGAAATCCATGGCAATCCGCGGCATCAGTTCAAAGGCCACCACGCGGTTACCGCTCATTTCACGCGCAAGCGACAAGAGATCAACGGCAGCCTGCGATGAGGTAACTGCAATAAAAGCAGTCTCGTGGGCGCGTGGTTTTGGAAAAAGCTTCAATGCCGCGGCAGTAATCACCCCGAGCGTTCCCTCCGCCCCGATAAACAGGTTCTTGAGGTCATAACCCGTGTTGTCCTTCCGCAAACGCCGCAACCCGTTCCAAATGCGCCCATCCGGCAACACGACTTCCAGCCCCAGGCACAGGTCGCGGGCACTTCCATAGGCCAGCACATTAAGCCCGCCCGCATTGGTGGAAAGATTGCCGCCAATCCGGCACGATCCCTCGGAAGCCAGGCTCAAGGGAAACAACCGCCCCACTTCATTGGCTGCAGTCTGCACGGATTTGAGCGTTGCCCCGGCTTGAACCGTCATGGTGCTGTCTGCCGCGTCGACATCTAAAATCTTCGTCATGCGGTCGAGCGAAAGCAACAATTCCTGGCCATTCTCAAAGGGAATTTGCCCACCCACCAGCCCCGTATTGCCGGACTGCGGAACGATCGCCGTTCCCGTTTCAGTGGCGAGTTTGAGAATGCGCGAAACCTCTTCCGTGCTGGATGGCCGCAACACGAGGGGTGATTTTCCAACCCAGATATCGCGCCATTCCTTCATGTAGCCCACCATTTCAGTGGCATCACGAATGGTATTTTTTTCGCCAACGATGGCAGCAAATTGATTCAGCAAATCCGGCGTCATGTCTTGGGTCTCGGGGCCGCAGCCCGGCGCAAACGGTCATTGATCGCTTCCCCTAACCCGTCGTGGGGAATGGGAGCAACCGCTATTGCCTTCACGCCCAAACCATCCAGTTCATGCAACATGCGGAAGAGATTGGCGGCAGCTTCAACAACATCACCCCGCTCCGAAAGCGTGTAGGGGCCGTTATCATGGGAGCCAAATCCCAAATAGCTTTCGCCCTTGCGCGGGGATGTGGCATCCAGGCGCAAAAGCGCGTGGGGCGCGTAGTGGCTTTCCATTTGTCCGGGCGAATGGGGCCGCTTCGAATCCGCCTCGACATCCAGATCATGGCCCAATACCTGTTCAATTTCGTTTCGTGACAATCCGCCGGGGCGAAGCATGGTGGCGCGCTCATTCATGAAGCTCACAACCGTTGATTCAACGCCCACGGTGCAAGGGCCGCCATCGAGAACTACCGCAACCTTCTTGCCGAGCCCCCGTTTCACATGCGCTGCCGTTGTCGGGCTCGTGCGCCCGGAAAGATTTGCACTCGGCGCAACAATGGGCCGGTTCACTGCACGAAGCAACTCAAGTGCCAGAGGATGATCAGGCACGCGCAGGGCGATGCTGGATAATCCCGCCGATGCCAGCAGGGAAATGGGGCAGCGCGGCGCCCGCGGCACGACAATGGTCAAAGGGCCGGGCCAAAAGGCCTCCGCCAGTTTTTTTGCATCAACAGAAAACATGCCCAAGGCAAATGCCGCCTGCGCATTACAGACGTGGGAAATCAGCGGATTGATACTGGGCCTGCCCTTGGCGGCAAATAACCTGGCCACCGCCTGGTCACTGGTGGCGTCGGCCCCCAGCCCATAGACGGTCTCGGTCGGAAAGGCGACAAGCTCGCCTTTTTTCAACGCTTCGACGGCCACATTTATTTCAGTGGGACTCTTCATGGAAGCCGCTCTATAGAGCATGTTGCGGCAAAGTTGAATGACTTTGCCGATAACACCATGCTTAAAAAACGGCCGATGAATACTGTCCTATACACCCACCCCGCTTCCCTTAATCACCTGACACCGGAGGGCCATCCCGAACGGGTGGACCGCATCAAGGTCATTAACAAAATCTTGGAAGCACCCCATTTTACCGGCTTGAAACGCCAATTGGCGCCTCTGGGCAAAGAAGAAGATATCCTCCGCGCCCATACCCAGGAGCATCTCCGTCACATCCTGTCCATGTCTCCTGAAGAGGGCGTGGAATATGTCGATCCCGATACGGTAATGTCACCAGGCTCTTTGGAAGCCGCGTTCCGCGCCGTGGGGGCGGCCACCGCCGCCGTCGATGCCGTCTTCACCGGCAGGGCCGACAACGCCTTCTGCGCGCTCCGCCCGCCCGGCCACCATGCGGAATCACGGAGGCCCATGGGTTTCTGCCTGTTCAATCAGGTGGCCATCGCCGCCCACTATGCCCGCGCACGCTATAGTGCGGAACGCGTGGCGGTCGTTGATTTCGATGTGCATCATGGCAATGGCACCCAGGAAATATTCTGGTCGGACCCCAATTTGTTCTATGGCTCCACCCATCAGATGCCGCTGTATCCCGGCTCGGGTGCTGCCGCTGAAACCGGTGTCGGCAATATCTTCAATGCACCCCTGCGGGCAGGCGATGGCAGCCAGCAATTCCGCGATGCCATGCGCAGCATTATTTTGCCGGCGCTTGATCACTTCGCCCCCGATCTCGTGCTGATCTCGGCAGGCTTCGATGCCCATCACGCGGATCCTCTGGGCAGCCTGCAATTGAGCGAGGAGGATTTCGCCTGGGCTACACTGGAACTTATGAGCGCAGCGGATGCCCACGCCAAGGGCCGCGTTGTATCCGTTCTTGAAGGCGGCTATGGTTTGCAAGGATTGGCAGCTTCCGTTGCCATCCATGTTCAGGCCCTGATGCGGGGCACGGCCGAGCTTGACATGGACGATGACGAGGATGATGAGATATGACGAAATTTCCGGAGATCGCTGCACTGCCGTTTGAAAAGGCACTGGCCCAGCTTGAGGAAATCGTCTCGAAACTCGAGTCCGGCAAGGTCGATCTTGAGCAGTCCATTGCCATCTATGAAAAAGGCCAGGCCCTGAAGGAGCATTGCGAAAAGCAATTGAAAGATGCCGAGGCCCGCATCGAAAAAATCACCCTGAAACCCGATGGCAAACCATCGGGAACGGCGCCCCTGGACATGGAGTGACACGCCACCGCCTTGATGAATTATTGGTACAACGCGGACTCTATGCATCGCGCTCGCGCGCCCGTGATGCCATTTCACGCGGGACTGTGACCGTTGATGGAGTCGTCGCAGGCAAGCCCGCGCAGAACACCAATCCCGAAAGCCGCATTGAAATTCTTGATGAGGCGAGGCGTTATGTGTCCCGTTCCGCACTCAAGCTCAAAAGCGGAATCAATTTCTTCAATATTCCGGTCAAGGGTTTGAATTGTCTGGATATTGGGGCCTCGACCGGAGGCTTCACCCAAGTGCTGTTGGAGCAAGGTGCGGCGCATGTAACGGCGATTGATGTGGGCCATGGCCAGTTCGATGCGTCGCTGCAAAGCGGTCCGCGCGTGACCTCAATCGAAGGACTCAATGCCCGCGATCTCACCGCTGGTCATCTCAAGCACAGAATCGATTTCATCGTCTGCGATGTGAGCTTCATCTCATTGAAACTGGCACTGCCGGCAGCGCTGATGCTTGCTCAATCCGGATCCTGTCTCATAGCTCTCATCAAACCCCAATTCGAAGCAGGCCGCGACGCCGTAAGCCGTGGCGGAATCGTAAGTGACCCCCACGAGCACGAACGCGTATGCCGGGAAATTTCCGAATTCCTCACCGCCGAAAACTGGAAAGTTTTGGGCATCACCCCCTCCTCAATCGAAGGCGGCGACGGCAACAGGGAGTTCCTGATTGCGGCGGTAAAATCCTAACCCATTTGTGCCCGGTGGCGCAGGAAATGATCCGCCAGAACCAGCGCCATCATGGCTTCAGCAACAGGTACCGCCCTGATGCCAACACAGGGGTCATGGCGGCCTTTGGTGGAGATATCCGCATTTGTCCCCTGCGCCGTAATCGTCTGCCGCGATGTGAGAATGGAAGAGGTAGGCTTTACGGCCATCCGCACCACGATGTCTTGCCCGCTCGAAATGCCGCCAAGAATGCCGCCCGCGTGGTTGGAAAGAAATTCCGGTTTGCCATGGCGCATGCGAATTTCATCGGCGTTCTGTTCGCCGGTGAAAGCCGCCGCGGCAAAGCCCGCACCAATCTCCACGCCTTTCACAGCGTTGATGCTCATCATGGCGGAAGCCAGGTCCTGATCGAGTTTGCCATAGATCGGCGCCCCCCAACCCGCCGGAACGCCCGATGCCGTCACTTCCACCACGGCGCCGCAGGAAGACCCGGCCTTGCGAATACCGTCCAAATAATTTTCCCACTGCGCCGCCGCTTTTGCATCCGGCGAGAAGAAGGCGTTGTTGTGAACTTCAGCCCAATCCCAATTCTTGTAGTCAATCTTGTGTGTACCCATTTGCACGAGCGCCCCGCGGACCGTAACGCTAGGAATGACTTTCCGCGCCACGGCGCCCGCCGCAACTCGCGCTGCCGTTTCGCGCGCCGATGAGCGCCCGCCACCGCGGTAATCCCGCAAGCCATATTTGGCCTGGTAGGTCATGTCCGCATGGCCGGGACGGAATTTGTCGCGGTTCTCCGAGTAATCCTTAGAGCGCTGGTCCACATTCTCAATCATCAGCATGATCGGCGTGCCCGTCGTCACCTGGCCACCCGTGCGCTCATCCTCAAAAACTCCAGACAGAATTTTCACCTCATCGGGCTCGCGCCGCTGGGTGGTGAAGCGGCTCTGTCCCGGCCGGCGCTTATCGAGAAAGCTTTGAATATCAGCAGCAACCAACTTGATGCCCGGCGGACAACCATCCACCACGCAGCCCATTGCTGGTCCATGGCTTTCCCCAAAGGTTGTCATGCGAAACAAATGGCCGAAGGTATTGTGTGACATGTAAAATGTTTTAGGGCGGCAACGGCGTTCCGTCAAACCACGCGGCGGTGCCATGGGCAATCTTGCAAAACTGCCCCTGGTACATGCGAATACCCACAAGCTCGCGCATGGTCATGTTCGTCAGATGTCCGATGAGGCAACGGCCAATCGCGCCATGGGAAACGACCACCGTGGGGTCCTGGAGAGTTGTCAGCCAATGCCGCAAGCGCTTCTGCCCGTCCGCATAACTCTCGCCGCCTTCGGGCCGCCATGAATAACGCGTTTCGGGATCAGCGGGATAGATGGGTGAAGCCTTGAGCTCCCAAAATGGTTTGCCTTCCCAGATGCCAAAGCCAAGTTCCTTGAGAGCAGGAGAAATCGAAATGTGGCTTTCTGGAAGTGAAAGTGCATCTGCGATATGGTCCATGGTTTGTCGCGTGCGGCCAAGCGGGCTCACAGCAAAACGGCATTCCTTCGTCACTTCCGGGTGGGCAACAAAGGCCCGCGCAACATTTTGTGATTGGGCATGGCCCGTCTCATTCAGGGGAATATCGGTCCAGCCCTGAATGAGGCCGAGGCGGTTCCATTCAGTCTCTCCGTGGCGCACAAAATAAATCGGAGGCCGCGTCTCACTCACCGTTGGAGGCAACGCTCATGTCGGGAGCTGTCGGATTTTTCATGCCGACAATATGGTAGCCCGAATCCACGTGGAGAATTTCTCCGGTAACACCGCGTGAAAGATCAGACAGCAGATAGAAACCGCTGTCACCCACTTCTTCCGTAGTCACGGTGCGCCGCAGCGGCGAATTATATTCATTCCATTTCAGGATGTAGCGGAAATCTCCGATGCCGGAGGCGGCCAGCGTCTTGATGGGGCCAGCTGAAATGGCATTGACACGAATGCTCTTGGGGCCAAGATCGGCCGCCATGTAACGTACCGATGCCTCAAGCGCAGCCTTGGCCACGCCCATGACATTGTAATGCGGCATCCATTTTTCTGCGCCATAATAGGTGAGCGTGAGCAGCGAGCCGCCGTCCGTCATCAGCTTTTCCGCCCGCTGCGCAATGGCGGTGAAGCTGTAACACGAAATAAACATGGTTTTGGTGAAATTGTCAGCGCTGGTGTCGACATAGCGCCCGGTGAGTTCGTCTTTGTCGGAAAAAGCGATGGCGTGGACCACAAAGTCCAGCTTCCCCCAGGCCTTTTCAATGACCGAGAAGGTTGCATCAATCGAGGCCATGTCGGTGACGTCACAGGGGACGACGAGCTTGGCACCGATGTCGGCAGCGAGCGGCTCAACCCGTTTTTTGATGGCGTCGCCCTGATAGGTAAAGGCAAGCTCGGCCCCATGCCTGGCACAGGCCTGGGCAATGCCCCAGGCAATTGACCGACTATTGGCAACGCCCATAATCAACCCGCGTTTGCCGGCCATCAAGCCTTTGGTATCGTTCATGATTTTCCCTGATCAAAGCAACGTGCAGCCGGAACCAGCCATTTTATTGCTATTTGGCATAGTTAAGCAGGGAAGGAAAGGGTGAGTGTTACGATAGTCAGGACTTGGGCACATGTCACCAGTTGCGACATTTTTGGACCACAGTCCATAAAGTCATTTCCATGGTCAGGCATGTGATGGTTCGGTATATTTTGCGGATCATGAGCCAGCGCGCGCCCGGTATCTCTGCAAATCGCCTGCGTCAAAAACGAGTGCTTCTGGGCAACATTTTGACCTACGCCGTGCTGGTTTTTTGGTCACTGGTGTGCCTGTTTCCCTTGTACTGGGTTGCGGTCACCTCGTTGAAGGGCGACCCAGAGATAATGCGGGGGCCCTTTTATCTTCCGTTTGTCGACTTCACGCCTTCGCTCAAAGCCTGGGTATCCATTCTGGCCTATGTCAATGATCATCTGTTATTGCGGTTTTTCAACTCGGCTGTCGTCGGGATCACCTCCACACTGCTGACGCTTTTGCTTGGCGGTTTGGCTGTTTATGGGTTGACGCGATTTCGCTATGCGGTGCGGTGGAGGCGTCTTGTGCTCTTTTTTCTCGCCGCTGTTTTTGCCGGGAGCGCCCTCATTGCGCCGGCAGTCTGGATGCAATTTCTTTTTGCTATCGTGGCTGCGCTGCTGTTTCTGTTGGCGACACGGCTCAATCTACAAGGGCCGGCCTTGGAAAACGATGGCATCCTCTTTGCCATCCTGGCCACCCGCATCTTGCCGCCGGTGGTCGTTGTTTTGCCGATCTACGTGATGGCTCAATACACCGGCGCGCTGGATACCCATTTTGCCCTCATTTTCACCTATACCGCGGCAAACCTTCCGGTTGCCGTATGGTTGTTGCTCCCCGTTTTCGGAAACGTCGCAACATCGCAGGAGGAAGCGGCTCAACTTGACGGCGCCTCGCACTTCCGGATTTTCCTCACGATCTTCTTGCCGATGGTGGCCGCCAGTACGGCCGCTGTTGGGTTGGTGATATTTATCCTGTGCTGGAACGAGTATCTTTTCGCGGCTTATCTCACCAGCGACAAAGTCTCGACACTGCCGCCTTGGGTTGCGGGTCAAATGTCGATCAAGGAAGCGCAAGTCGGCGGTGAGGGAGACGAATGGCCCCAACTCTCGGCCGCAATTATTTTCATGATCATGCCTTTGCTCGCCTGTACCGCTCTGGCACAGCGCGTCCTTGGCCGCATGGCATTGCGGAGCCGGTGATTTGAGGTAAAGTTTTTCAGCCCACTACGCGCCAACGGCCATCGGGTGATTGGCAGGCTGTGCCTTCAATCACGTCCGGTTCGCCGTCCACCCAGATCGTATGGTCAAATTCCCGGCACGGGCCATCGTCACCCTGATAGCTGCGCCGCGTCCGGAAGCGCCCACGGTGACCGCTTTCCGGGTTTTCCCAGGTGACCACACGGCCAGTGGTAAAGGAACGGGTCGCCGCGCCATAGGCATAATTGCGGTCAGCGTCATCCAGGCTGCGCCCCACTTTTCCACCGACGACTGCGCCCAGGGCCGCGCCAAGAATGGTCGCCGCAGCCCGGCCCTTGCCATGGCCAATGGTGTTGCCAAGCAAACCACCAGCAATGCCGCCGATTAGGGCACCCGAGGTTTCCTTAGGCCCGCTATCTTCGGCACAACCCGCAAGCATGAGGCCTGCCATTGCAACTGCTGCATAAGTCTTGATCATCATGTGAATTCCCCGCGACTTGATACCCATATTGGTTTAACCATCTAGGGGCGAAATGAGCGCTTCCCGTGGCCAAAGTGGGGTAAATTGTGAAGAGTCTGGGGTCTTGAAAAGGTTTGGTTAATGCAATGAGCTTGAGCGATCTGACAACCCTCACCGCCGCCTACGGGTTTGCCGAGCGCAGCGACCCCTTCCAGCTTTTTGCCGAGTGGCTGGCCGACGCAGGAAAATCCGAACCCAATGATCCCAATGGCATGGCGCTTGCTACCGTGGACGAAGAGGGCCTGCCCAATGTGCGCATGGTGCTTCTGAAAGACGCCGATGAACGCGGGTTTGTTTTTTACACGAATTACGAAAGCCAGAAAGGCCAGGAAATTCTGGGCACCATGAAAGCCGCCCTGTGCTTCCACTGGAAGTCGCTGCGCCGCCAAGTGCGCATCCGTGGCATTGTAGAGCAGGTGACCGCGAGCGAAGCCGATGCCTACTTCGCCTCCCGCGCCAGGGATAGCCGCATTGGCGCCTGGGCCTCGCAGCAATCACGGCCCTTGGAAGGCCGCTTCGCTTTGGAGGCCTCGGTCGCCCTATATGCCGCCAAATTTGCTTTAGGCGATGTGCCGCGCCCGCCCCACTGGTCTGGCTTCCGTATCAAGCCGCTCTCCATTGAATTCTGGCACGACAGGCCGTTTCGCCTGCATGACCGGGTTGTATTCCGAAGGCCCGATCCCGATAGCGGTTGGACGAAGACAAGGCTATATCCCTGAACCATGACTCAAACTCCTGACGCTGAACGCAAGACCCTCATCCTGACCGGCGCATCGCGCGGTATCGGCCATGCCACCGTGAAGCGCTTTTCGACGGCAGGATGGCGGGTGATCTCGTGTTCCAGGCATCCCTTCCCGGAGGATTGCCCGTGGGATGCAGGCCCCGAAGATCACATCCAGGTTGACCTCGCCGATTCCGTTGATACGGCAGCAGCGATTTTACTCATGAAGGAAAAATTGAAGGATCAAGGCTCAAAACTCCATGCCCTGGTGAACAATGCGGCCATCAGTCCCAAGAAATCCGATGGCGGACGTCTGAATACAATTGAAACCGACGAGGCCGATTGGAAAACCGTTTTCCAGGTAAATTTTTTTGCTCCCATTATGCTGGCCCGCGGCCTCATTGCTGAACTCGAAGCTGCCAAAGGGGCAGTGGTGAACGTCACCTCCATTGCGGGTTCGCGCGTTCATCCTTTTGCCGGTGCTGCCTATTCCACCTCGAAAGCGGCGCTTGCGTCTCTCACGCGCGAAATGGCGGCAGATTTTGGTCCCCTCGGTGTGCGGGTAAATTCCATTTCGCCAGGTGAAATTGAAACCTCGATTTTGTCTCCGGGTACGGAAAAAATCATTCCGCACATTCCACAGCGCCGTTTGGGCCAGCCGGAAGAAGTGGCTAAGGCCATATATTTTCTGTGTACGGACAATTCAAGCTATGTGACGGGCGCTGAACTCCACATTAACGGCGGGCAGCATGTCTGACCGTTCGAATTCCAAGCCTTCCATCCGCACTACAATTGTCCAGGCCGGCCACTTCATCGACAAGGAAACCGGTGCGGTGATTCCCGCCATTCAACCGTCCACGACTTTTGCGCGCCAGGATGACTATAACCTCATCGGAAACTACATCTATGCGCGCAACG
>JAHFPK010000361.1 GCA_023266715.1 Hyphomicrobiales bacterium
AAGATGGCGGAGTATTCCAGCTTTCCAGCACGCAAGGCAGCGGCTGCCAAGAATGGCAAGCTTAGGGGCATTGGTTTCTCTGCATACATTGAAGCGTGCGGTCTTGCTCCATCAAACGCCGTCGGCTCACTTGGAGCTGGTGTTGGCCAATGGGAGTCTGCGGAAGTTAGGGTTAATCCGGTCGGTTCGGTTGAAGTCCTCACTGGTTCTCACAGCCATGGCCAGGGACACGAGACTACTTTCGCCCAACTGGTCTCGGATCGTCTCGGTATTGATATTGACAATGTCTCGATTGTTCACGGCGATACCGACAAAGTGCAGTTCGGTATGGGCACTTACGGTTCGCGTTCGGGTGCTGTTGGCATGACCGCTATTTCGAAAGCCTTGGACAAGATTGAAGCCAAGGCAAAGAAAGTAGCGGCGGCTGTTATGGAGGCTTCTACCGAAGACATTGACTTCAAGGATGGAACTTTCACAGTCAAGGGCACGGACAAGAAGATGGCCTTCGGAGAAGTGGCACTTGCATCCTATCTTGGCCACAAATTCAATACGGCGGAAATCGAAGTCGGACTCAAGGAAACTTCATTCCATGATCCGTCGAATTTCGTGTTTCCGGCCGGTGTTCACATCTGCGAAGTTGAAGTTGATGCGGATACAGGGTTGACCAAGGTCGTCAACTACACGGCTGTGGATGACTTTGGCACCATCATCAATCCGATGATTGTTGAGGGCCAGGTGCAGGGCGGTGTTGCCCAAGGCATTGGGCAAGCGCTGTATGAAGGCTGCACCTACGACCCTGACTCCGGTCAGCTGTTGACGGGCTCCTACATGGATTACAACATGCCCAAGGCTGCGAACATGCCTCACATTGAGAATTTCAAGCTCGGTTTCACCGTCACCAAGTGCCCGTCGAATCCGCTTGGCATGAAGGGTTGCGGCGAAGCAGGTGCCATTGCAGCACCACCTGCGGTCATCAACGCCATTACAAATGCGATTGGTGTGCGCGACATTGCAATGCCTGCAACGCCACTTACTGTTTGGCAAGCCATGCAGCCAATGAAACGCGCAGCAGAATAATTCAGGGGAAAAGAAACATGGAAAACTTCAATTATCATCGCCCCGCAACTGTAAACGCGGCCGCTGCCCTTCTGAAAAAATCAAAGGGCGGCAGCTATATGGCGGGCGGGCACACGCTTCTGCCCACCATGAAACAGGGCCTTGCGGCCCCGACCGACATTATCGACCTGACGGCCATCAAGGGCTTTTCCGGCATCGCAGTCAGCAAGACAGCCGTGGTGATCAAGGCCGGAACAACCCACATGGAAGTTGCAACATCAGCCGCCGTCAAGAAGGCAATTCCCGCCCTTTGGGAAATGGCTGGAAAAATCGGCGGAGTTCACGTGCGCCACAAGGGAACGATCGGCGGTTCGATCGCCAATAGCGACCCTGCCGCAGATTATCCTTCGGCCTGTGTCGGCCTCGGTGCCACGATCATCACCAACAAGCGCAAGATCGCGGCAGATGCGTTCTTCACCGGCATGTTCCAGACAGCCCTGAAGGATGGCGAAATCATCACCGCCGTGAGCTTCCCGGTTCCGAAGAAGTCCAGCCACCAGAAATTCCCCAATCCAGCCTCGCGCTATGCCCTCGTCGGGGTGTTTGTTGCCCAGGATGCGGGCGGAAAGGTGCGCGTGGCGGTGACGGGCGCCGGGCCTAAGGTATTCAGGGTGCCTGAGATGGAAGCAGCACTTTCGAAGAATTTTGCCGTATCCGCCCTCGGTGGCATCGTGGCAAAGGCCAAGGGGCTGAACACGGATATGCATGCCACGGCAGAATATCGCGCTCACTTGATCGGCGTGCTCACGCGCCGGGCGGTTGAAGCAGCGAAATAAAAACTCCATACTCCGCTTGGGACCCGCAGGGACTGTCCTTGCGGGTCTTTTCATTGCCACGAGGCGTTATGTCCGCAGTTCCAAAATCCATCGATGAAACGGCTGCGCTGCTGAAAGCCAATGGCTATGTGGCCGGACGGGATCTAGCGACGGTTGTGTTTCTGGCCCTGAAGATGAGAAGGCCGCTGTTTCTGGAAGGCGAGGCAGGCGTTGGAAAAACCGAAATCGCCAAGGTCCTGGCCGAAGGTCTCGGGCGCAGGCTCATCCGGCTGCAATGCTACGAGGGCCTCGATATCAGCTCTGCCGTTTACGAGTGGAACTATGCGGCCCAGATGATTGAAATCCGCATGGCCGAAGCTTCGGGCGAGCTTGACCGCAAGCGCATGGGGCAGGATATATTTGCCGAAAGATTTTTGATCAAGCGGGCACTGCTGCAGGCGCTTGAAGCGCCGATTGGAGCGGCTCCGGTTTTACTCATTGATGAGATCGACAGAACCGATGAAGCCTTCGAAGCCTATCTCCTGGAGTTGCTCTCGGATTATCAGGTGACCATTCCGGAATTGGGCACGATCAAGGCCGCGGAACCCCCCATCGTGGTCATTACCTCAAACCGCACCCGCGAAGTTCATGACGCCTTGAAGCGGCGCTGCCTCTACCATTGGGTCAGCTATCCCGACGCCCGGCGCGAACTGGAAATTGTGAAGGTGAAGCGGCCCCAGGCCTCCGCCACGCTGGCCCGTGAAGTTGTGGCCTTCGTGCAAGCACTGAGAAGCGGCGATTTGTTCAAAGCCCCGGGCGTTGCTGAGACCCTGGATTGGGTTTCAGCCCTGCATGAGCTTGATAGCGTGGCCCTTGATCCGCAAACGGTGAATGACACGCTAGGTGTTCTGCTCAAATACCAGGATGACATCGTGCGCATGGAAGGCTCGGAAGCCAAACGCATTCTCGATCAGATCAAGGATGAGATTCG
>JAHFPK010000071.1 GCA_023266715.1 Hyphomicrobiales bacterium
GGCCTGGGCCGGATCAATGGAAAGACCTTGGGACTCACAGGCTCGCAAGGCAGCTGGCACATCAGGCTGTTCCATATAGCCAAACTTGGCTTCCACCAGCCAAGCGCCCAAGGGCAGATTTTTTACCGAAACGCGGTTGTCCGGGTCGGCGCGCGGTTCATCGGTTGTTTCCACGCTGATGAAAACCAGAATGTCGTGCAGCACGCGGTTGTGTTTCAAATTGTGCATGAGAGCGCTGGGGGCATAAATCGGATCAGTTTGCATGAACACGGCAGCGCCGGCCACGCGGGTGGGTTGGCGTTTTTCGAGGCTTTCCAGAAGGCTGATAAGTTCAATGGATTCCCTGCGGAGCTTGGCGGCCAGGGCAAATCTTCCGCGCATCCAAATAACCATCAGCAGAATGATGGTGGAGCCAATGAGCACCGGCATGTAGCCACCCTTGGCAAGCTTCAATCCATTGGCTGCGAGGAAGGTCAATTCGATTGCAAAGACGGCGAGAAGCGCGGGGATAACAATGAAGATGGGGAGGGATCGCGCTTTCCAGAAGAACACGAGTGCCAAAGTTGTATCAACCACCATCGAGGTATTAACGGCTACGCCATAGGCCGACGCCAGATTTGACGAAGACCGGAAAACAATCACGAGCAGTATAACACCTGCAAGAATCATCCAATTGATTTGCCCGATGTAGATCTGTCCTTGTTCGGTTTCGCTGGTGTGCGTAATGTTCATGCGCGGGAAAAGCCCCAATGACATGGCCTGCTGGGCAATAGAGAAGGCGCCCGTAATAACGGCCTGACTGGCAATCACGGTGACAAGGGTTGCAAGGAGAACGAAGGGGATGAGGCCCCAGGTCGGAACCATCAGGAAAAATGGATTAACCACGTCCTGGGGATGGGCGATGATGAAGGCCCCTTGGCCGAGATAGTTCAGCACAAGGCCGGGGAAAACCACGCAAAGCCAGGCAAGTCGGATGGATTTTTTTCCGAAATGGCCCATGTCGGCGTAAAGGGCTTCGCCTCCGGTGACTGCCAGGAACACGCCGCCGAAAACAAGAAGTGCCAAGCCCGGCTGCTCTGTCAGTATCCGCAGGCCGTGAAGTGGATTGAAGGCATAAAATATTTCCAGATCGTCGCCGATGTGAACAAGACCCATCACGCCGATGGTGGCAAACCAGAATGCGGTTACGGGCGCGAATAGCGAAGCAACACCTGCCGTGCCGCGATATTGCAAAGTGAACAGGCTGAAGAGCACGGCCAAGGTGAGGGGCACAACGGCGAATTCAAATTGTGGATTGATAACGGCCAGACCTTCAATGGCCGAGAGCACCGACATGGCGGGTGTGATCATGGCATCGCCAAAGAAAAACGCGGCTCCGATGATGCCAAGGGCCAGAACCAATCCGCCCTTCATTTTCAGAAGCGTTTCCACCAGAACGACGAGGGAGAGAATGCCCCCCTCGCCCTTGTTGTCGGCGCGCATGAGCAGAATGACATATTTCAGTCCGACGACCAGGATTAGCGCCCAGAGCAAAAGCGAGACAACGCCCAGAACAGCCGGACGCAGATCGCCGCCCGCATTCACAACGGGGCGCAGGGCCTCGCGCATGGCGTAGAGAGGGCTTGTGCCGATGTCGCCAAAGACCACACCAATAGAAGCGAAGGCCAATTTGTACTTGGCCGAAGAGGGGCCAGTAGCGTGGGCTGCTTCGCCTGCGGGAGTGCTTGTTTGTGTCATGGAAGGCCCGGTCAGGGCTCCACTCCTTGGTGATAGAAACGGTCTAGGGGGCCGTCACAACGGCACGGCATTCAGCAGGAAGGCCTGCCAGTGTCAAGGCCGGGGCTGGTTTTACGGGCTTTGCGTTGGGATCGCGCTTTTTTGGCGTCCAGGGAATAGGGCCCATCCAATAGGCCAATTCCGTTCCACAACCGGTGCCATCAGCAGGAGCCGCAGGGGCCTGATTTTTGCAGCCGGCAAAACCCTGCGGGCATTTCATGCGAATATGAAAATGGTAGGTGTGGTTAAAATAGGGGCGCACCTTGGCCAACCACGAGCGATCACCTGTCGCCCATCGGCAGAGTTCTTTCTTGATTGGCGGATGCACGAAAATGCGCGCTACTTCCGGATAGGAGGCGGCGGTCTTGATCAGTTTGGCGTGGGATTCCGTCCAGGTATCACGGTTCAAAGTCGAGCGGTCCTTCACCATGTCGATTGGCACCAGGCTTTCGCGCTCTTTGTCAGTCAATACATGATCGGGCATGGGCGTGAACCAGACATCCGCATCCAGGCCGATTTGATGGCTGGCGTGGCCCGTCAGCATGGGTCCGCCGCGAGGCTGGGACATGTCACCGACCAACAAGCCGTTCCAGCCGTCGTCTTTCCTGGCATCATTTGCCAGTTTTTCAATGAGGTTGAGCAGGGCGGGATGGGCCCAATTGCGATTGCGCGAGGTCCGCATCACCTGCCAGGTGGGGCCATTCACGGGCAGGGCCTTGGCACCGGAGAGGCAGCCCTTGGCGTAGCCGCCGATGGCGCGCGCCGCCAGGTTCGTCGGCAGCTTTGCGGCGCCGAAGAGTTTTTTGGCGGGCGTATGTTTGATATCAACCGCGGCCAATGCGGCCAAGGCTGCCTGATCCTGCGCGGATTGAGCAAGGGCAACCGGGGAAAACATGAAAAGCGCTGCAGCAAAGAGAGAGGCAAGAATTCCAGAAAATTGCATGGGCCGTTCAAACCTCATTTCTTGCGGAATGAATCCAGAGAAATAACTTTAGGCGCGTCCTTGGGCGGTGCCTCGGCAGAATTGGTGCTTTCGGTTCCATCAGATTCCTGTTTGGCCTTGACGACGGCAGGTTTCTCTACCTTGCTGTCAGAGTCAACTGGGGTCTCAACCGTGACAACTTCGAATTGCAAGCCAAACTGAACGGCTGGATCGAGAAAACCCTTCACCGCGTTAAAGGGAATCACCAGTTTTTCCGGGATGTTGTCAAATGAAAGCTCCACTTCAAACCGGTCATCCCGCACCACCAGATTTTCATACTGATGCTGAAGCACGATGGTCATTTCGCGGGGATAGCGCTGAGCCATGCGCTCACCGATATCCACACCGGGAAACTTCGTGTTGAAGGCAATATAGAAATGATGCTCGCCCGGCAGGCCTGACTTCTCCACCCGGCGCAAGGCCTCGCGCACCACGCCGCGGAGGGCGTTTTGCGCCAGCTGGTCATATCGCATCAGGTCTTCAGGCATAGACAGAACATCCTCGAAACAGGCCGACTCGACCTCCCAGATACTACAGTGCGAAGCCTTTCGCAGCCATTTACTCAATTGTCTCACATAATTGAAAGTGCCGGCTTCTGTTGCCAGGTGCCGGCGGACCCCGCCTGAAACGGCTAAGCCTCAGGACTTTGATTTCGGCATTCGCACTGCATTAAGCAGCGAGAGCTACCGGAGCATAGTTGTCATTTGCAACTACTTGTTTAGCCCGATAACGTCGGAACCATCACGGGCAAAGCTCCATCCTTTACACCCTCGTCGATCCTAGTTCGCCCCCGTTTCAGGTGCCAGTTATCAGATATCAGTGGTCAGAAATTCCGATACCTGACGTCTGATAACTGACACCTGGTGGAGGCGCCGGGTACTGCCCCCGGGTCCGAAAGGTTTATTACGATGGCATTTTATCGCCATAGCCACCCATTGCTGGGTGGCACTCCAGATATAGGACTTCCGGCACATAAGCGAAAGGGGCAGCTTAACTCATTGAAAATAGCTGTTTTCGGCCCTAACAATAGTTAATTTGCTTGCTGGGCCCGGGAGATACTTTCCAGGCTGACCCCGGCTCCTATATATGTTGTTGCGGCGCGGCATAAGCTTCGCTGTTTTGTTTTGGATAAAAGAATCGGATAGGCTAGCGTCCATGCGCCAATATCTCGATCTCATGCGGCATGTCCGCGACCATGGTGTGGAGAAGACGGATCGTACCGGAACCGGCACGCGGTCCGTGTTCGGCTATCAAATGCGCTTTGATCTCGCCAAGGGGTTTCCGCTGGTGACGACCAAGAAGCTGCATCTGCGTTCCATCATCTACGAATTGCTGTGGCTGCTCAGCGGCGATACCAACATCAAGTTCCTGCATGACAACAAGGTCACCATCTGGGACGAGTGGGCAGACGGGAATGGTGATCTCGGTCCTGTCTATGGCCAGCAATGGCGTTCGTGGCCGTCGCGCGACGGTGGCGTGATCGACCAGATTGCCGATACGGTCGAGCGCATCAAGAAAACTCCGGATTCACGGCGGCTGCTGGTGACCGCCTGGAACCCTGCCGATGTGGACAAGATGGCCTTGCCGCCTTGCCACTGCCTGTTCCAATTCTATGTGGCCAATGGAAAACTGTCGTGCCAGCTCTACCAGCGCTCAGGCGATATTTTCCTGGGGGTGCCTTTCAACATCGCCTCCTATGCCATGCTCACCCACATGATGGCCCATGTCACCGGGCTGAAGGTTGGCGAATTCGTTCACACGCTGGGAGATGCCCACATCTATCTCAATCATCTTGAACAAATTGATGAACAGTTGTCCCGCACACCTTTTGCCTTGCCGCGGCTGGTGATGAAGAGAGATGTGAAAGCCATTGACGAGTTTCGCTATGAAGACTTTGAAATCGTGAACTACCAAACGCACCCGCATATTTCCGCGCCCGTGGCAGTTTAGTAGCGATGGCAGCTTTCGGTACGGATTTTCAGAAATACACTTCCCCTTTGTTGTACGTGCCCAGTAACCCGGCGGGATTTTGGCTGGCGCTGGGGATTGCCCTTGGTCTCATGTTTGCGAATTCGGTATTTCAAACTGTGGCCGGAACCTCGATTCTCGGTTTCTTCTTTGATGGCGGATATGAAGATCAAAAGTCGGTTATCAAGGCCTTCATCATTGGCATTTTCCCTGCCTCAGTCTTAACCGCTGCTTTGGCGTGGCAGGCGGCAAAGATTCGCGGCGGCCGCCCGCGGGAAATTCTCGCCCTGCGCTGGCCGGACTTGGGGTGGCTGGGGTGGGTTATTGTTGTCGCTGGTTTTATCCTCACGATTTATGCGGCAGTAGTTGTCGTTGTGACGGTCTTTCAAATCGACCTTGCGCAGTATACGCCAGGCCCTGATGGCCAATCGCCGGAGACAGGGTCTGCGGGCCTGGTCAAGGAAGCGATGTTTGACATGGCAAATGAGCCCTCGCTCTTTTGGTTTGCTTTTTTGTCGGTGACGGCAGGGGCAGCACTGGCAGAAGAATTTGTTTTTCGCGGCCAATTATTTGCAGCCTTGGCGCAGAGCAGGGCGGGTTTTTCCGGCGCTATTCTTATTACGTCGGCCTTGTGGTCGCTCATACACAAGTTCACTGAACCCTGGTTGGCGGTGGGTATCATCTTCATGATGGGTTTGGCATTGGGAACGCTGCTGATCCGTTTTGGCAGCCTGTGGATCACGATCGCCTGCCATGGCATCTGGAATGGCTTGTATTCATTGCTCATTTTTGGGTCATTACCGCAATGAGTTTGATTATTCGACAGGCGGTCAGGGGCGAGGAGCAGATCGTCTTTGATTATATCTGCAAGCTTGCGGAATATGAGGATTTGCGCCACGAAGTTGAAGCCACGCTCGCCGATATTCGTGAAAGCCTGTTTGGAGTAACCCCTCGCGTCTTTTGTGATCTCGCCTTTTGGAATAGCGCACCGGCTGGCTTTGCGCTTTGGTTTTACAACTATTCAACGTTTCGCGGGCGGGCTGGAATCTATCTCGAAGATCTTTTTGTGGATGATGCGATGCGCGGCAAAGGCATTGGCAAGGCGCTCCTGCAACATTTGGCGCAGCGCTGCGTGAACGAAGGCTTGCCGCGCCTGCAATGGTGGGTGTTGGACTGGAACGCGCCTTCGATTGAATTCTACAAATCCTTAGGCGCGGTTCCGCAGGATGAATGGACGGTGTATCGCGTGTCCAGTGAAGCCCTCAACAAATTGGCGGCAAAATGATCACCGTGCGCCCGATGAAACGCGGCGAGGGTGCCGCACTCCTGTTGATGGTCCGCGCCCTGGCCGAGTCGCACAATCTTCTGCACACGGTTTTGGCAACGCCTGAGATGTTTGAAGCGGCGATGTTTTCGGATCAGCCAATTGTCGGCACGCTGATGGCAGAGCATGACGGCGTGTTGGCGGGCTGTGCCGTGTGGCATCGCAGCTTTTCCACCAATCGCGGTGCCGAAGTGATGTATCTTGAGGACCTGTCGGTGTTGCCGGAATTCCGCCGGCGCGGCGTGGCGCGGGCACTGTTGAAAGCCGTGGCACGACTGGCTCTCGCAAAAAACTATCCAAGTGTTTATTGGTTGATGATGGATTGGAACAAGGAAGCGAATGCGCTTTATGCGAGCGTGGGGGCCGAGATCGAACCCGGCACCGCGTTCTGCCGCATCCGCGATGACGCATTAAAGGCGCTCGCATCATGAGCCGGATTGTTTTTGTGGTGGCGGTATCGCGCAACGGCGTGATCGGCCGGGATGGCGGATTGCCGTGGCATATTTCATCGGACCTGAAACGCTTCAAGGCCATCACCATGGGCAAGCCTCTCATCATGGGGCGAAAGACCTGGGAAAGCCTGCCGAAGAAACCGCTGCCGGGGCGGCGGAATATTGTCATCACCCGCCAGAAAAATTATCAGGCGGAAGGTGCGGTGGTAGTCCCTGATACTGCCTCGGCTCTGACTGCGGCGGGGAAGGTGGAGGAGATTTGCATTATCGGAGGCGGGGAAATTTTCACCAAATTCCTGGCCAAGGCTGATCGCATCTATTTCACGGAAGTCGATTTGGAGGTTGAGGGCGATACGCGGTTTCCGCTGATCGATCCCGGCCAGTGGCATGAAACGGAGCGGGAAATTCATCCGCGCGGGCCCAACGACAGTGCGGGATTTGTCCTGCGGGTGCTTGACCGGAAGATGTGAACCCTGCACTATTGAATGATGGTTCAGAATCCTGATATTGTGATCGTAGGCGCAGGGGCGGCCGGCATCGGTGCTGGTCTGGCGCTTAAGCGGCTTGGTGTCTCCCATCTTATTCTTGAGGCAAAACATCGGGTTGGCGGCAGGGCCTACAGCGATACATCAAGCATCGGCCATCTCTGGGACCACGGTTGCCACTGGTTTCATTCAGCCGACAAGAATGTTCTGCGTTTCATGGCTGAGAAGATTGGGCATGAATTTCGGGAGTTGCCTCACGCCGGAAACATGCAAGCATTAATGAATGGCGAATGGACCGGGGTTCCTGTCGAAAAATATTTTGTCTGGGAGTTGCTCGCCAAAATTTCCGAAGCGGGGCGTTCCGGAATTGATGTGGCTGCTGATGAATTTTTGGATCGAGGGCATGCCTGGTATCCGCTGATTCGCCACTGGTGCCAGATGATGTATTCAATGGACCCCGAAAATATTTCAACGGGCGATGCCGGAAACTACTCGGACAGCGGAGTCAACCTGCCGGTGAAGGCTGGTTATGGCGCGTTGGTCGAGAAAATTTCGCGCCAATTACCAATCCAGCTTGGCGTCGAAGTGACCGCAGTTGAAGTGCTGCCTAAAGTTGTCCGTGTTGAAACCCCATCGGGGAAGATTGAAGCAAAGGCTTGCATCATTGCAGTTCCGGCGCGTTCGTTCGAAAACGGTCGAATCCGGTTTACGCCTCATTTGCCAAAGCGCTTGTCACAGGCATTTCAGGACGTTCCCATGGGCTGGTTTGAGAAAGTGGCATTTGCATTTGATCGTCCAGTGTTTGAAAACCATGAAAATCCGTTTGCCGATATTTTTGATCCAGTTGCGGGTGACACCAGGCCTCTGAACTTTGAACTTCACCCATTTGGCCGCCCAATAGCAATTGTTCATGCCACGGGGAGCGTTGGCCGCGAACTTTTGGAGGAAGGCGAAGAGGCCATGAAAGCTTTTGCCCTCGAAAACTTGGAGAAGGCATTTGGCCACGGCATTGGCAAGCGAATTGTTGCCTCTGCTGCGTCAAGCTGGGGAAGTGATCCCTTTATCGGCGGGGCCTATTCCTGTGCGAAGCCCGGACGGGCAAAGGCGCGAGCGGTGTTTTCTGAACCCATCCACGAACGGGTATTTTTGGCCGGAGAACATGTGCACCAACACTATATGGCAACAGCCCGCGGGGCCTATGAAACGGGCCTTGATGCGGCGCACCGGGCCCGCAACAGCGGCGGGCTTTTCCGCCGGGCAAAAAGACCCGCTTTGGCTTCCTACCTAATCTCGTGGACTTTCTCCCGGAGGCTTCCTATATCGGCAGGAATAATGATCAACCCTCAACACAGGGGAACCTTGTAGATGCCGTGGAATAGTGATGAAGGTGGTGGAGGCAAGGGTCCGTGGGGGCAAGGACCTTGGGGACAGGGTCCAAAGGGGCCACGCAACACGGGTGGCGGGCGCGGTCCCAACCAGCCTGACCTTGATGAACTTCTGCAACGCGGCAAGGACAGCCTGAAGAATGTTTTCCCCAGTGGCGGGCGCGGCTCGTGGCTATTGCCCGTCGCACTTGTCGGCGCGTTCTGGCTGTTCAATTCAATTTACCAAATTCAACCGGACGAACGCGGCATTGTGCTTCGTCTTGGCGCCTATGCCCGCACCGCAGGACCCGGCTTGCACTTTGCTTTCTGGCCCGTGGAGAAACTGGAACGTTTGCGTTTCGAAGCGGAAAACCAGACGTCCATAGGCGACGTGGGTGATGAGGGCCTGATGTTGACCGGGGATGAGAACATGGTCGATATCAAGTTCAAGGTATTGTGGAAGATCAGCGATGCTCAAGCCTACCTGTTTAACATCACTGACAATCAGGAACAATTTGTCCAGGCCGTGGCTGAAAGCGCCATGCGCGAAATCGTAGGCCGCACACCCGCGGACGAGGCGCTGACCACGGGCCGCCTGGCCATTCAGGATCAGGTTGTGGAGATTACGCAGAGGACCCTTGACAGTTATCAGGCCGGCATTCTGATCACGGGCCTTGCCCTTGAAAATGTTGACCCGCCGCCGCAGGTGCTGGACGCGTTTGAGGAGGTGCAGCGCGCCAAGCAGAATCAGGTCAATTTGATCAACGAAGCCGAGCAGTATTCCAATCAGAAACTGCGCCGGGCGGAGGGTGAATCGGCCAAGATTGTTGAAGACGCCCGGGGTTACAAGGCCCGCGTGGTGAATGAGTCGCTGGGTGAATCACAGCGCTTCCTGAAAGTGCTCGAACAATATGCCATCGCCAAAGACGTGACCCGCGAGCGCATGTATCTTGAAACCATGGAAGACGTGCTGTCGCGCAGCAACAAGGTGATCCTCGAAGGCGGGCAGGGCGGCAACAGTGTAGTTCCCTACTTGCCGCTTCCCGCCCCACTTTTACGCAAAGAAAGTCAAACCAGCAGCGAAGGAGTTTCACAATGACTGCGCTGAGAACTATGGGTCTGGTCCTCGTTGCCGCCTTGCTGCTCGGTCTTTATTCATCGGTTTTTGTGGTGGATGAAAGACAGAAGGCGCTAGTAATGCGTTTTGGCCAGGTGAACCAGATCGTTGAATCGCCGGGCCTCTATTACAAACTCCCCTTTGCCGATGAAGTGGTTTACATCGAAGACCGCATTTTCCTGTGGAACAGCGACAACAAGGCGGTGCAGGTTTCAGACAAGCAGCGCTACCTGGTTGATACGGTCACCGTGGCACGCATCATGAGTGCGCAAAAGTTCCGCGAAACAGTTGGCGCTGATTTGACACGGGCAAGGGCACGCATTGAAACCCGTCTTGATGCGGCTTTGCGCCAGACCTACGGCAAGCGAACCTTTGATGCGGCTCTTTCCAAGGACCGTGACGTGATGATGCGCGAAATTCGGGACCAGGTTCGCGCCGAGGCCCTGAGCCTTGGCATTGACATCGTCGATGTGCGCATTCGCCGAACCGACCTGATGAACGAGGTTCTTGAAGCAACTTATGAACGCATGAAGTCTGAACGTCTGGCGGAAGCCAAGGATTTGCGCGGCAAAGGCGAGGCGCAAAATATTCAGATGAAGGCACTGGCTGACCGTAAGGCGGTGGAGCTGGTATCGGAGGCTGGCCGGCAATCGGAAATCATTCGAGGCGAGGGTGACGCCGAGCGCAACCGGATCTTTGCTGAAGCTTTTACGAAGGATCCGGAGTTCTTTGCCTTTTACCGTTCGATGCAGGCCTATTCAAAAAGCCTGGCAACGGATGGCACAACATTGGTTCTGAAGCCAAACTCGGACTTCTTCAAGTATTTTGGCCTGCATAAGGATAGTGAGGCGGTCCCGGTTTCGCCCACGCCATGAGCCAAGCGCTGCTGACGGCTCTTGGTCTTGTCTTCGTGA
>JAHFPK010000072.1 GCA_023266715.1 Hyphomicrobiales bacterium
AACTTTACTCGGCCCGCAACCATCCGCCGCTGGAGTCCACCCTAAAAATACTTTCCGACCTTGGCTACGTCGAGGTTGAAGGTTTTGGCGGCGTCTATGGCGAACCGGAAAAACTTCGCGCCGAGATGAACCATCTGGGCCTCACCATGCCATCAGGGCATTTTCCCATCGACATGCTGGAGAAGGAAAAGAAGAAAGTATTGAAAATCGCATCCACTCTGGGAATGAACAAATTGGTTTGCCCCTTTCTCATGCCCGATCAAAGACCCAAGACGGCTAAGGGCTGGAAAGATTTTGGCAAGCGTCTCAACGCCATTTCCCTGGCCTACCGTGCCGAGGGCTATTCATTTGCGTGGCACAACCATGATTTTGAGTTTTTTCCGCTCAAGGACGGCAGTACGCCCCATGAACTGATGTTTTCTACGGCCCCGACGCTTGATTGGGAAATCGATGTCGCCTGGGTCATTTGCGCAAAAGCCAATCCCTTCAAATGGATCAAGGCCTATGCGGGCGCCATTACCCTTGCCCATGTGAAAGACATTGCCCCCAAGGGCGAGTGCGTTGGCGAGGATGGCTGGGCCGATGTGGGCCATGGCACGGTGAAATGGCAGGCGGTGATGGATGCGCTGAAGCAGACACGCTGCATGCACTACATCATGGAACACGACAAGCCGAGCGATGCGGAACGGTTTGCTCGCCGCTCGCTGGCATCAGCAAAAAAATATTGAGGGAATAGTAATGACAAATAATATTCGCATTGGCGTCATGGGCTGCGGCAACATCTCGACCACCTATTTCAAGCTTGCCCCCCTGTTCAAGGGCATCGAGATTGTGGCCTGCGCCGATCTCAATCCGGAAATGGCAAAAACGCGGGCCCAGGAATACGGCGTTCCTGCCATGAAGCCCGCCCAATTGCTGGCCAGCAAGAACATTGATCTCATCCTGAACCTCACGGTGCCAGACGCGCATTTCGGTGTTTCGCTGGCGGGAGTGAAGTCGGGCAAGCATGTCTATTCGGAAAAACCGTTGGTACTCTCAATGAAGGATGGTACGACGCTAAAAAAAGCGGCTGACGCGAAAAAAGTCCGTGTTGGCTGTGCACCCGATACTTTTCTGGGCGGCGCCCACCAGCGGGCACGCAAGGCCATTGATGACGGCGAGCTTGGCAAGATAACCTCGGGCATGGCCATTGTCATGAGCCATGGCATGGAACACTGGCATCCCAATCCAGATTTTTTCTTCAAGCCGGGAGGCGGACCGGTTCTTGATTTGGGACCCTATTACATTGCGAACCTGATCAATCTCATTGGTCCGGTGAAGCGGGTCGCGGCTTTGACCTCAATGGCAGAGAAATCCCGCACGATTACGAGCCAGCCGCGCGCCGGGCAAAAAATCTCGGTGAAAACACCAACGAACATTCAGGCCCTTCTGGAGTTTGCCAGCGGTGCCACCGTCACCCTAATCGCGAGTTGGGACGTGTGGGTCCATCGCCACAGCAATATGGAATTGTTCGGCACGGAGGGTTCGCTCTATGTGCCTGATCCCAATTTCTTTGGCGGAGACGTTTTTGCCACCAAGCGGGGCGGGAAAGCCGAGGCTTTGTCGGGCTGGGACCACCCCTTCGGCATTCCTAACCAGGACAACCATGGTCCGGTTGCCAACTACCGGGCAGCAGGACTCGCTGATATGGCCGCGGCCATAAAGGGCAAGCGCGACACAAGATGCTCGCTCGACCGCACCTTGCATGGCGTGGAGGTCATGACTTCCATCCTTGCCTCGGGTGAAACGGGCAAGTTCATCACTCTCAAGACAACTTGCACGCGGCCCAAGGCCCTGGGCCCGGATGAAGCGCGGGCGCTTCTCAAATGAGCGCCGCCATGACTTACAACCGCTGCGGCCGGAGCGGCGTGCTGCTCCCCGCAGTGTCGCTCGGGCTTTGGCACAATTTTGGCGATGACTTTGAGCATGGCACGAAGCGCAAGCTGTGCCGGACGGCATTTGACCTTGGCATCACGCATTTCGATCTCGCCAATAATTATGGCCCACCCTGTGGCTCCGCCGAATTGGCGTTTGGGAAAATACTGCGCAAGGACTTCGCCTCCCACCGCGATGAAATGATCATCTCAAGCAAGGCGGGCTACTACATGTGGCCGGGGCCCTATGGCGAATGGGGCAGCCGTAAATATCTTTTGGCAAGTCTTGATCAAAGCCTGAAGCGCTTGGGACTCGATTATGTGGATATATTCTATTCGCACCGCTTTGATCCCAACACGCCGCTGGAAGAAACCATGGGCGCCCTTGACCAGGCGGTGCGCAGCGGCCGCGCGCTTTACGCCGGTATTTCAAATTATGATACGGTTTCCACGCGGGCTGCAGCCAGAATTCTGCGCGAACTGGGTACACCCTGTCTCATCCACCAGCCGCGCATTTCACTGCTTGATCAAACAGCCATTTCCGGAGGTATTGTCGCGGCATGCCATGATGAGGGTATCGGTTGCATCGCTTTTCTGCCCTTGCGCAAGGCATGCTCACCAAAAATATCTTGATGGCATTCCCAAGGGCAGCCGCGCGACCCAGGGGAAATCCTTGAGCCCTGAAACCATAAGCAAAAAAATGATTGGGCAACTTAACCAACTGAACGCGGTTGCCACCAAGCGTGAGCAATTGCTGGCGCAAATGGCCATTGCCTGGCTGCTTCACAACAAGGGCGTCACGTCCGCCCTGATAGGCGCCAGCAGGCCCGAACAAATCAAGGACTGTGTTGGCGCGCTCAAGAATCCGAAATTTTCGTCAGCGGAACTAGAAGAAATTTCCAGAATTCTTGCTCACCAGCAGCAGTAACCGCCATCGGCCAAAACGATTGATCCCGTCATCAGGCTTGCCGCATCGGAAGCGAGGAAGTGCACAACCGAGGCGATTTCGTCGGGCTGGCCGACACGGCCCATGGGCGTCATTTCAAGCCAGGTCTTGTACATCTCCGGGGATTCCTTGATGCCAAAAGCTGTCAGGGGTGTTTCGATGTAGGTTGGAGCTACAGCATTCACACGTACCCCGCGCGCGCCCCATTCCGCCGCAAGGGAGCGGGTGAGATGGTGCACGGCAGCCTTCGAGGCATTGTAGAAGGATTGCGGCTGAGGCTTGTTCACGATAAAGCCTGACATGGAGCCAATGTTCACGATTGAACCCTTGCCTTGCTTGAGCATCGCGCCGCCAAAGGCCCGGCAACACCAGAACAGGCCATCAACATTCACGTCCATGTGGTGGCGCCAATGATCATCACTGGTATCTTCGGCGCGCACATCGCTCCGTGCCACGCCGGCATTGTTCACCAGAATATCCACGCGGCCATGGTTTTTGACGATGTCGGCGCAGACCGCGTTCACCTCCTTGGACTTTGTAACATCAAGTTTTGCACCATGGGTATCAATCTTCAATTTGCGCAGTTCCGCCACCGTTGCGTCAATCCGTTCAGGCATGAAATCGGCAACGATGACTTTTGCACCCGCTTCGCCCAGCGCCCTTGCGCAGGCAGCGCCAATTCCCTGCCCAGCGCCGGTTACGACAGCAATCTTTCCGTCGAGTTTCAGTTTTTCCAAATACATTTTTGTTTCCTCAACTCATCCACTGTCCACCGTCAACGTTGAAGGTTTGCGCCACAACGTAGTCACTTCCGGGCGACGCCAGAAAAATGGCGCAACCAACGAGATCTTCCGGTTTGCCCATTCGGCCATAGGGCACGCCGATACTAACCTGCCGCTTCTTTTCGCCTTTGGGCAGGCCTTCATATTTCGCAAACAGGGCATCAACCTCGTCCCACATGGGCGTATCAACGACACCGGGCGAGATGCCATTTACGTTGATCCTGTCCTTGATCAACGCCAAGCCTGCCGATTGCGTCAAGCTGATGACCGCCGCCTTTGACGCACAATAGGCAGCCACCAGGGGTTCGCCTCGGCGGCCTGCCTGTGAGGCCATATTGATGATTTTTCCACCTTTGCCCCGCGCGATCATGCCTTTGGCCACGGCTTGCAGTGTAAAAAACAGGCCCTTAATGTTCACTGCATATACAAGGTCGAACTGTTTTTCGGTCACCTCGGTGATTGGCGCGAGGTTAAACACAGCAGCGTTGTTCACGAGGACGTCGATACCACCAGCTCTTTTTTCAACTTCAGCGACCATGGCGTTGATCGAGTCTTGCTTTGTTACGTCGAGTTTTACGGCGAAGGCCGAGCCGGCAATGGCGCGTGCTGTTTCGATGGCTGCATCATTGTCAATGTCGGCAATGCAGACGCGGGCCCCTTCGCTTGCATAACCTTCAGCAAAGGCCCGGCCAATACCGCGGGCGCCACCGGTGATGATGACCACTTTGTCCTTCAACCTCATTTGCGAATGGCCTTTCCATCCTTGTCAAAGCGATGAATGCGGCTAGGCTCCGGCGTCAAAAATATTTTTGCATCTGCGGTTGCGTCATACTCACCTTCAGCACGAACCGTCATCATGCCGCACGGACCCGCATCGACATGCAGGAACGTGTCTGCGCCCAAATGCTCGGCCAACCGGATTTTTGCCGTCCACGTACCTGCTTTTTCGGATATGGCAAGATGCTCGGGGCGGATGCCGATTGTCGTGGCGTCAAACTTTTTCGCTTCGCTGCCCTGGATCAAATTCATTTTTGGCGAACCGATAAATCCGGCAACAAAAAGTGAGTCTGGTCTGTTATAAAGTTCAAGCGGAGAACCCACTTGTTCGATAACGCCCCGGTTTAAAACAACGATACGGTCCGCCATGGTCATGGCTTCCACCTGGTCATGGGTCACGTAAATCATGGTGGCCCCCAGGTCCTTGTGCATCTGCATGATTTCTAGGCGCATGTTGACACGCAAGGCTGCATCAAGGTTGGAGAGCGGCTCGTCAAACAGGAAGCCTTCGGGATTGCGTACAATGGCGCGGCCGATGGCGACACGCTGGCGTTGGCCACCGGACAATTGGCGCGGCTTGCGGTCGAGATATTCCGTGAGGTTAAGCGTGCTTGCGGCCTTGGCCACCTTGGCATCAATTTCGGCTTTCGGCAGGCCGGCCATTTTTAGACCGAAGGAAATGTTGCCCCGAACGCTCATGTGCGGATAGAGCGCATAGGACTGAAACACCATGGAGAGGCCGCGCTTTGATGGAGCTTCATTCGTCATGTCCTTGCCGTCAATGTGAATGGCACCGGATGTGAGGTCTTCGAGGCCTGCGATCATGCGCAGCAAAGTAGATTTGCCACAGCCCGAAGGGCCAACGAAAACCACGAACTCGCCGTCCTTGATGTCGAGATCGGCACCCGGAATGATGACGGCATCACCAAAGGCTTTGCGTGCTTTGATAAGAGAAATCGTGCCCATTTTATTTCACCGCTCCGAATGTAAGACCGCGAACAAGTTGTTTTTGCGCAAACCAGCCCAAGACCAGAATGGGCGCAATGGCCATGGTGGAAGCCGCCGAGAGCTTTGCCCAGAACAGGCCTTCAGGGCTTGAATAGGACGCAATAAACTGCGTGAGGGGGGCAGCATCCTTTGTCGTCAAAGACAGCGTCCAGAAAGCTTCGTTCCAGGCGAGAATGATATTGAGCAACAGGGTGGAGGCAATGCCGGGGATTGCCATTGGCGTCAGGACATAAAGCAACTCCTTGCCAAGCGAGGCGCCATCCATGCGCGACGCCTCGAGAATCTCACCGGGAATTTCCTTGAAATAGGTGTAAAGCATCCAGATGATAATCGGCAGGTTGAGCAGCATCAGTACCGTGATGATGCCACCGCGCGTATCGAGCAAACCGAAATCCCGGAAAATAAGATAGATCGGAACAAGGGCGCCGACTGGCGGCATCATCTTGGTGGAAAGCATCCACATGAGAAGATCCTTGGTTCTTCGCCCCGGCGCGAAGGCCATGGCCCAGGCGGATGGAATGGCAATCACGAGGGCGAAGAACGTTGACCCCAGCGCCAGCATGATGGAGTTCATGGCGAAGCGGAGATAATCGGAGCGCTCTTGCACAATGCCGTAGTTTTCCAGGGTCCAGTCAAAAAACAGGAATTTTGGCGGGAGTGCTATTGCTTCGCCTTCCGTCTTGAAGCTGGTCAATATTGTCCATAGGATCGGGAAGAAGATGAGAAGGCCAATTGCCCAGGCCAAAGCTGTGACGAGCAATTTTCGGCGGGTGGAAACTGTGCGGGCCATGGTTCAAGCGTCCAGGTTCTTGCCAATCATCCGCATCAGGAAGAAGGCAACAATGTTTGCGAGTATTACGGCGATGATTCCGCCGGCGGATGCACCGCCAATGTCATTGGCAATCAGGCCGTATTGATAAACGAGGAAGGGAAGGTTTCCAGCCCGTCCGGCCGTGCCTGTGACATAGATTTCGGCGAATACGTTCAGGAGGAAAATGGTTTCAATCAGGATGACCACGGTCATTGGACGGATGAGATGGGGCAGCACAATGTACCAGAAGTAAGAGAGTGGCGGCGTGCCATCCATTTCGGCGGCTTCCTTCTGCTCCTCATCAAGCGATTGCAACGAGGTGAGCAGGATCAGGGTTGCAAACGGCACCCACTGCCAGGCAACCATCAGGACGACGGCTGTCATGGGGGCATGGGCAAACCAGTCAATCGGTTGAAGGCCCACGAGCTTGAACAGGTAGGCCAGGAAACCGGAGACCGGATTCATCATCATGTTTTTCCAAACCAGCGCGCTGACGGTTGGCATGACAAGAAAAGGTGCGATCATCATGATGCGCACGAAACCGCGGCCATAGAAGGCCTGATCGAGAAGCAAGGCCAAAAGCGTACCGCCAACCACACTGATGGCCAGCACCCAGCCCACGAGCTTAAGCGAATTTCCCATGGCCTTGAAGAAGGCGGGATCGGTCAGAAAATATGAGTAATTGGTTATGCCAGCCAGGCAGCGATTTTCGGCATCCAACAGAGCGCCCGGAGAAAGAAGCGAACAGATTGGATTGGGATCGAGCAGATTGTAGCGCAGGAATGAAAAGTAGATCGTCATCGCTAAGGGCACGATCATCCACATGAACAGTGCGAAGACCGAAGGTGAAACGGCTAGTTTTCCGAGTGCGCGCGTTTGCTGCGTGGCCATGCTCATCACCCACTATTTGAAAAAACTTGGACTCCGGAAATGACTGCCCGGCAGAGAGCACCGGACAGCCAAGTTTCCATGGGAGGAATGTTACTTGATGTAACCTGCTTTTGTCATTTCGCGGGTAGCGGTTGTTTGCGCTTCAGCAAGTGCCTCATCCGCTGTCTTTTCGCCAGCAAGAGCTGCTGAGAAGATTTGGCCAACTGTCGTGGCGATGCCTGCAAATTCAGGAATAGCCACAAACTGCACGCCAACATAGGGCACCGGCTTTACAGTCGGCTTTGTCGGGTCGGCAGAGTTGATCGAGTCCAGGGTCATTTTGGCAAATGGAACCTTGGCATATTCGGGGTTCGCGTAGAGAGATGTACGCGTTCCGGGAGGTACATTGGCCCAGCCTTCTTTCGAGGCTACGAGTTCCGTGTAGTGCTTGCTGGTTGCCCAGGAGACGAATTTCTGGGCAGCGTCGTTCTTTTGCGTGCCAGCCGGAATTGCGAGCGACCAGGCCCACAGCCAGTTGCCGCGCTTGCCGAGGCCGTTGTCCGGGGCGAGCGCGAAGCCCACTTTGTCAGCAACTGTCGACTCCTTACCGGTCACAAAGGAAGCGGCAACGGTGGCATCAATCCACATGCCGCATTTGCCGGAGTTGAACAGCGCCAGGTTTTCGTTGAAGCCGTTTGAGGAAGCGCCTGGAGGTCCAGCGTCGGCCATCAGGCTAAGATAAAAGTCCAATGTGGCTTTCCATTCCGGCTGGTCAAACTGGGGCTTCCAGTTCTCGTCAAACCAGCGGGCACCGAAGGAGTTTGACATGGCTGTCAGGAAGGCCATGTTTTCACCCCAGCCGGCCTTGCCGCGAAGGCAAACGCCATAGGTCTCTGCCGCCTTGTCAGTCATGGCACGCGCGGCCTGGCCGATGAATTCCCAGGTTGGTGCGTCAGGCATCTTCAAGCCAGCCTTGTCCATCAGGTCGGTCCGGTACATGACCATGGAGCTTTCGCCATAGAACGGCGCAGCCATGAGTTTGCCGTCAACCGTGAGGCCGCCGGCAATCGCCGGCAGAAGGTCGCCTGGATCATCAACTTCGGTCAATGGAACGAGCCAGCCCTTTTTGCCCCAGATCGGAACTTCATAGGTGCCGATAGTGAGAACGTCGAACTGGCCGCCCTTGGCGGCGATGTCGGTCGTCACTTTTTCACGCAGCACGTTTTCTTCCAGGGTGACCCATTCCAGCGAAATGTCCGGATTGGCCTTGGTGAAATCATCGGTCAGACCCTGCATGCGGATCATGTCGCCGTTGTTTACGGTAGCGATGGTAAGTTTTGTTTCAGCAATGGCAGTCGATGCCAAAGCAGCAAACATGAAAGCGCCGAAGACGCCTGTAAAGACGGGTTTCATTGTATTCCTCCCAAATGCGTTTTGTTGAGCTTTTGCCAACTAAGCGAGCATATATTCGTTCCTAAACTTGGCGGGAGTCAATAGAGAATCGTTGCTGCAATGCACTAATGCGTCGCAGTAATCCTTATAACACATTGATATTGTGAATCTTATTGGCATCAGGCTTTTGCTAATTATTTAAGCAAAAGCTCAGCCATTTTTTCATTGGTTATGAGACCGTTGATCAATTTGCCAATCAAGGCACCCCTGACGGCACGCAAACGTGGGGGTGCCATGGCAACGCCGATCACCCTTCTCCTGGCCGGTTGGTCGAGGGGGGCGCTCACAACACGGTCATTGGTCAGGCCTTCAATGAGCTGGCCATCGGCGTCATAGGCCCAGCCGATGATCTCTCCTGCCGCCCCCGCTTTCACAAGGGCGCGCATTTCTTCTGGCTTCACGAAGCCATCGCGAATGAGGGCCGCATCTTCGCCCATGGTGCCAACGCCAACAAAAGTCACATCGGCTTGTCGCCCCAACTCAATGACGTTGCCCACCGGTTTTTGGGCCAGCAAGAGCGCCTTGTCCTGCACGGTTGTCGCAATAACCGGAAGCGGCATGGGGTAATGGGGGGCTTTCACCGTATCGGCCACGCGGCTCACCACGTCATAAAGCGTTGCCGATCCATCGGAGGCGATATTGCCAACGAGTGAAACAATCTTGTGTTGTGGGCAGTCCATCGGCGTTAACTGATCAACCATGGCGCGCAGCATGCGGCCCGTTCCCATGGCGACGATGACGGGATGGGGCGAGACGATATAGCGTTCAAGTTCTGCGGCAGCGGCCTGGGCAACGCCCAGCGAAATTGTATCCGATTCCGGATCGCTCGGGACGACCTCGCAGAACTCAATACTGTATTTCTGTTTCACACGCTCCGACAGCGCCAGGCAATTGGCGATGGGGTGATCGAGGCGCACCTTGATAAGCTTTTCACTGATCGAAAGAGACACCAACCTCTGTGCGGTTTGCCGTGAAACGCCGAGCTTTCTGGCAATCTCATCCTGGGTGTTGCCAGCGATGTAATAGAGCCACCCGGCTCGGGCAGCCTCGTCGAGGCGACTGGTCTCCTGTTCGATATTTCGCACCATGACCTTGGCAATTTCCTATGTTAAGCGCAGTTCTGGCACACCATCAAAAAAACTATCCATACGATCAAATACGCGATCTACCAAATGTTCTGTGCCCTGATGGTTATAGCCGTGCCGAAAATGGCATCCGCCGGTGAATTGCCAGACAACCATTCCGGCTGCCTTTGCCGCCTCAATTCCACTGACACTGTCCTCAATTACCAGGCATTGTGCTGGCACAGCCCCCATTTCTGCGGCGGCGTGCAAAAACAAATCGGGGGCAGGCTTGCCTCGGCTCACCATTGACGTTGTAAACACGCGGCCTTCGAAGCGCTGGGCCAGGCCAGTCACTTCCAGCGATGAGGCTACGCGAAGCGGGCTGCTTCCAGTCGCCACACAAAACGGGACCGCCAGATTATCCATAACTTCTTCTATGAACGGCATGGGTTTAAGATCAGCACTGAACTTTTGCAGCAGATTTGCACGGTAATCCGTTTCGAATGACTCCCGCACACCGGTGCCATGCAAATGGGCAAATTTGGCCGCCACGGAGGAAAAACTGTGACCCAGAAAATGCTCGAAGACAAAAGGCAGGTCAATATCCACACCAATTTCAGCAAATGTTTCAACGAGAACCTGGGCGCTCAGATACTCGCTGTCGACGAGCACGCCGTCACAATCAAAAATGACGAGGGAAATTTTGCGCAAACAGGATCCAGCAGGTGACAGTTGCATTGAAAAAAATGA
>JAHFPK010000362.1 GCA_023266715.1 Hyphomicrobiales bacterium
CCATGATAATTCGTGGGGATGCCGCCCATGTTGTAATGCACCGTCGGCAGGATCGGAATGGGCTCGCGCGTCAGGTCAACGCCCGCAAAAATCCTGGCCGATTCCGAAATGCCCGGCAGCCGCTCATGCAGCACGGAGGGGTCGAGATGTTCAAGATGCAGATGGATGTGATCCTTGAGCGGGCCAACGCCCCGGCCCTCTCTGATCTCAATCGTCATCGAACGTGAAACAACATCACGCGACGCCAGGTCCTTGGCCGAGGGCGCATAGCGCTCCATGAAGCGCTCGCCTCCCGAATTGGTGAGATAGCCGCCTTCGCCGCGCGCCCCCTCGGTAATCAGGCAACCCGCCCCGTAGATGCCCGTGGGATGGAACTGCACAAATTCCATATCCTGCAGGGGAAGCCCAGCCCGCAGCGCCATGGCATTGCCATCGCCCGTGCAGGTATGCGCCGATGTCGCCGTAAAATAAGCTTTGCCATAGCCGCCCGTGGCCAGAATTGTTCTATGGGCGCGGAACCGGTGAATGGTGCCATCCTCCATCGATAGCGCCATCACGCCCCGGCACTCACTATTTTCCATGATGAGATCAAGGGCGAAATATTCAATGAAGAACTCCGTCTCATAGCGCAGCGACTGGCCATAGAGCGTATGCAGCATGGCATGGCCCGTGCGGTCGGCGGCCGCACAAGTGCGCTGGGCCGGCGGCCCTTCGCCGAAGTTCTGCATCATGCCGCCGAAGGGGCGCTGGTAAATTCTGCCGTCCTCGGTGCGCGAAAACGGCATGCCGAAATGCTCAAGTTCATAGACCGCCGTGGGCGCATGGCGGCAAAGATATTCAATGGCGTCCTGGTCACCCAACCAGTCCGAGCCCTTCACCGTGTCGTACATGTGCCAGCGCCAGTCATCGGGCCCCATGTTGGAAAGCGAGGCTGCAATGCCGCCTTGCGCCGCCACCGTATGCGAACGCGTCGGGAAAACTTTCGAGATGCAGGCTGTTTTCAATCCGGCTTGCGAGGCACCAAGCGTTGCGCGAAGGCCCGCACCCCCGGCGCCTACAACAACGACATCGAAGCTATGGTCAGTTATGGGATAGGAGTTCTTTGCGGCCATCAAGCACCAAAAAATATTTTGAGAATTGCATAAAGTGCCGCAACGCCAACAAACACGGTAAAAATTGTATTGAGCAAAAGAAGCCCGTGAAGCGTGCGTGCATCCTGCACATAGTCCTCAACCACCATCTGCATGCCGAGCCGCATGTGCCAGGGAATGGAAATGAAGGAAAGAACAAGCAGCGCTGCAATGACCGGGTCCTGTATGCTGGCCACGACATCAGCCCGCGCTGCGCCCAGATGCGAAGTAATGAACCACAGCAAGAATATGACGAGCGGAACATTGGCAATTGCCGTCGCCCGCTGATACCAGAAATGCGTCGTGCCGGATTTGTCGGGGCTCATGGCATTACCCCATAGCCGATGATCCACAAAAGAAGCGTGAGCACAATCGAGCCCGCAAGATTGGCCCGCGCCAGCCATTCCACTCCTTTCAAGTCGAAACCACGCCCCGTATCCCACAGAAGGTGCCGCAATCCGCCCAGCGCATGGTGCATCAGCGCCCAGGTAAATCCGAAAAGCAAAAGCCTTCCAAACCAGTGGCCAAAAAACCCTTGCACGAAATCGAAATAGTTGTCGGAAATTGACGCTGCCGTCAGCCACCACATCAGCAGGACAATCCCGAAATAAAGCCCAACCCCCGTGATGCGATGCATGATCGACATCATCATGGTGAGCATCGGCTTGTAGATTTGCAGGTGGGGCGAAAGTGGCCGCGCCGAAGACTTTTGTTCCATCATCACCGGGTTCCCAGGGGAGTCCGCAATCTTCTACCTTGTGCAGCGCAATATCGCAAATAGGAAGAAAGACGCGGAATTAGATCACAATAACCTTGGTCCCGATATGCACGTTGTCATAAAGCTCGGACACTTCCTCGTTCAGCATGCGGATGCAGCCCGATGATGCCGCCGTGCCGATGGATTCCGGTTCATTGGTGCCATGAATGCGAAACAGCGTGTCGCGGCCCCCGTCAAAAAGATAGATCGCCCGGGCGCCAAGCGGATTGTCCGGTCCGCCCGGCATTCCGTAGCGCCATTTTTCCAGGTCCGGCCGCCGCCTGATCATCGAAGCGGGCGGCGTCCATATCGGCCATTCAACCTTGCGCCCCACTGCGGCAATGCCCGCCCAGTCAAAGCCTTCTTTGCCCACGGCGACGCCATAGCGGATGGCGGTTTCCCGCCCGATGATGTGATAAAGGACTTTTTCTTCAGCGTTGACAATAACGGTGCCGCGCCTTTCCGGCGTTTCAAACTCAACAACTTCCGCCCCTCGATAGAAAATCCTCTTCCTCGTCGAGGCAAACCCGGTTGTCGGCACCAACGCCAACGCCCCGATTATGAAGTTCCGCCGATTCATCGAAAATCCCCATTCCTGCACAATTCCTAGCTCCGAACTCTTGGCAAAAACATGGCAGGTGCCTTGCCCGGTTGGCCATGGCGGACAGAAACCAAATGAAATGAATGCGTAAGTTCATTCTTCTTTTTTAGAAGACAGGAGTAAATAGAATTTTATTCCTTGACAATATATTCCTAGCGGGATAGAAGGATGTATTCATCCCGGAAGGAGTTCATTGTTCGCGACGGTGATTTTGATGGGATGGATGGGGCCTCCGGGCTTGGGGAGTAACGTTCCCTCAATTCCGGGAGCTTCAGGTGAGGGTTTCTCACCGCCGCTGTTTGACATTGTGAAATCTACCCCGGAAGCGGAGTGCCGCTTTCTTCGCTGGGGACCTAT
>JAHFPK010000363.1 GCA_023266715.1 Hyphomicrobiales bacterium
TGGTGCCATTCAGGCCAATACGGCCAAGGCCCGGGATGCCTGCAATAAGGCTTCTGGGGCCGATCTTATGCTGTTTTCGGAACTCTTCATTTGCGGCTACCCGCCGGAAGATCTGGTGTTGCGCCCGAGTTTTGTGGCGCAGTGCAAGGCGGCCCTTGAAGAGCTTGCAAAGGATACAAGGAATGGCCCTGCCATCCTCATGGGGACGCCGTGGGCAGAAGGCGGCAAGCTTCACAATGCGGTGGCGCTTCTGAGCGGTGGCAAGATCGAGGCCCTGCGCTTCAAGCATGATTTGCCGAACTACGGAGTGTTTGATGAAAAGCGGGTGTTTCAGGCGGGCCCCGCTCCCGGCCCTATCTCTTTCAAAGGGGTGCGCATCGGGGTTCCCATCTGCGAGGATATCTGGACCGAGGAAACTTGCGAAACGCTAGCGGAAACCGGCGCTGAAATTCTCCTCGTTCCCAACGGCTCGCCTTTCGAGAGCAACAAGGACGATGTCCGGCTCAATCTCGTCGTGGCGCGCGTCACCGAGACGGGCCTGCCCATGGCCTATCTCAATCAGGTTTGCGGGCAGGATGAATTGGTATTTGATGGCGCATCCTTCGTGCTGAATGCGGATCGTTCGCTTGCCCTGCAAATGCCGATGTTTGAGGAAGCCGTCACACTCACCGAATGGACGCGGGGTAAGAATGGCTGGCGCATCACGCCGGGCTCCATGGCTCAGCTTCCCGAAGGCGAAGAGGAAACCTGGAAGGCTTGCGTCCTCGGCCTCAAGGACTATGTGGAGAAGAACCGCTTCCCCGGTGTGGTGCTGGGCCTGTCAGGCGGCATTGACTCCGCCGTTGTGGCCGCCATGGCGGTTGATGCGCTGGGCAAGGAACGAGTCCATTGCGTGATGCTGCCTTACGCCTACACGAGCAAGGACAGCCTTGTGGATGCAGAGGCCTGCGCCAAGCTTCTGGGCGTGCGCTACGATGTCGTGCCGATCAAGGAACCGGTTGAAGGTTTCCTTTCAACGCTGAAGCCGATGTTTGATGGCAAAAACATTGACGTTACCGAAGAGAATATCCAGTCGCGCTCGCGCGGCGTAATTCTCATGGCAATCTCCAACAAATTTGGCTCGATGGTTTTGACCACGGGCAACAAATCTGAAATGTCGGTGGGCTATGCCACGCTTTATGGCGACATGAACGGCGGGTTCAATCCGATCAAGGATGTTTACAAAACGCAAGTCTTCCGGCTGGCGCGCTGGCGCAACACGAAAGGCTTTGTGATTCCCGAACGCATCATCACCAAGCCGCCCACAGCGGAGCTGCGTGAGAATCAGAAGGACCAGGACACTCTGCCACCCTACGAGGTGCTGGATGATGTCCTAGCGGGACTGGTGGAGGAAGAATTACCGATTGCTGCCATTGTGAAGCGCGGCCATGACGAAGCATTGGTCAAGCGCATCCAGCACATGCTCTATATCGCCGAATACAAGCGCCGCCAGGCCGCACCGGGGGTCAAGATCACGCGGCGCAATTTTGGTCGCGACCGGCGCTATCCCATTACCAATGCCTTTCGAGACAAACTGTAAATGACAATCCTCCGTTTTGCCCCCTCACCCACGGGCCGCATTCACATTGGCAATGCGCGCACGGCTATCTTGAACTGGTTGCTGGCGCAGAAGACCGGCGGGCAATTCATTCTGCGCTACGATGATACGGATACGGCGCGCTCGAAAACCGAGTACGCGGATTCCATCGCCGTCGATTTAGAATGGATTGGCATCAAGCCAACGCGGGTAGAATATCAGTCCAAACGATTGGATAGATACTATGCGGCGGCAGAAAAACTGAAGACCTCCGGCCGCCTCTACCCGTGCTATGAAACAGCCGACGAGTTGGACCGCAAGCGCAAGCGTCAGGCGGCGAAGCATTTGCCTCCTGTTTATGATCGCGCAGCACTCAAACTCACCGGCGAAGATCGCGCAAAACTGGAAGCAGAAGGCCGCAAACCCCACTGGCGCTTCAAGCTCGACCATCATCAGGTGGAGTGGAACGACCTCATTCGCGGTCCCCAGCACATTGACACGGCCTCGCAGTCGGACCCGGTGTGCGTCCGTGAAGATGGCACCTATCTTTATACTTTTTGTTCCGTCATCGATGACATTGAATTCGGCATCACCCACGTGATCAGGGGTGAGGACCATGTGGCCAACACCGCTGTTCAAATTGAAATCACCAAGGAATTAGGCGGCGTAGTTCCGGTCTATGGCCATCATAGTTGGCTGGTTGGTGCGGACGGAGCCGGATTGTCGAAACGCCTGGGCTCGCTCTCCATCAGCGCCATGCGCGAGAGTGGCCTGGAAGCCATGGCGGTTGTCAGCCACGCGGCGCTTCTCGGCACATCAGACTCAATTCATCCGTGCGCAGATTACAAGGAACTGGTGGATGGCTTCGATCTCGCAAAACTGTCGCGTGCCCCTGCCCGCTTTGATGAGGCGGAACTCAATCACCTCAACGCCAAGCTCCTGCACATGCTGCCATGGGAGGCGGTGAAGGAAAGGCTGGGCTATGGCAGCGAAGCATTCTGGCTGGCGGTGCGCGGCAACCTTGAAAAATTGTCTGATTCAAAGGCTTGGTATGAAATTATTTCAAATAGAGTCAACCCTGTCGTGAATGACGAAGACCGTGAATTTGTGCATGGCGCGGCGAAGTCTTTGCCCCCAGAACCATGGGATTCCACCACCTGGAAAACCTGGACTGATGCCTTGAAACTTGCGAGCGGCCGCAAAGGCAAACAGCTTTTCATGCCGCTGCGTTTGGCACTCACGGGGCTCGACCATGGCCCTGAACTTGC
>JAHFPK010000073.1 GCA_023266715.1 Hyphomicrobiales bacterium
CCTCGTTGAAGTGAAGGGCACGCCGAAGCCACAAGCCTCCTGCGCCATGTCGGTGAACGATTTGCGCCCCGGCCCCAATGGCGAGCCACCGGAAGTTTTCACCCGCACCCCGCAGGTAAAAAAGGCCCGCGAAGGTGTGATGGAATTCCTCCTCATCAATCATCCCCTGGATTGCCCGATTTGCGATCAGGGCGGCGAGTGTGATTTGCAGGATCAGGCCATGGCCTATGGCAAATCCAGCAACCGCTTTGTTGAGAACAAGCGCGCTATTGAAAATAAATACATCGGCCCACTGGTCAAAACCGAAATGACCCGCTGCATCCAATGCACGCGCTGTGTGCGGTTCACCACCGAAGTTGGCGGGATCGAGGAACTGGGCGCCACGGGCCGCGGCGAGGATATGGAAATCACCACCTACCTCGACAAGGCCATCACCTCGGAACTCCAGGGCAACATCATTGATCTCTGCCCGGTTGGCGCACTCACGTCAGCCCCCTATGAATTCAAGGCCCGTCCCTGGGAACTGCGCAAGACAGATACCATTGATGCCATGGACGCCGTGGGCTCCAATATCCGCGTTGATGCCCGTGGCGCGGAAGTCATGCGCATTCTGCCCCGCACCCATGAGGATGTGAACGAGGAATGGATTTCCGACAAAACCCGCTTCGTTTGGGATGGCCTGAAATCCCAACGCCTTGACAAGCCCTTTATCCGCGAATTCGGAAAATTGCGCGCTGCAAGCTGGAGCGAAGCCTTTACCCGCATCGCCCAACGCGTGAAAGCGGCAAAGCCGGAGCGCATGGCCGTAATCCTTGGCGATTTCGTGGGAGCCGAAGAAGCCTTCTCGTGGAAGCAACTGGCAACTTCCCTTGGCATCAAGAACATAGATTGCCGTCAGGATGGAACGCCGCTTGGCGAGCAGGGAGGCCGCGCCGGCTATCTCTTCAATTCCAGCATTGCCGGAATCGAAGAAGCCGATGCCATCATGCTGATCGGCACCAACCCACGCCTCGAAGCGCCGGTCCTCAATGCCCGCATAAGAAAGCGCATATTGAAGGGCGGCTGCATCATCGGCGTGATCGGCGAAAAGGCTGATCTCACTTACAAGTATCATTACATGGGTGCAGGTGCTGAAAGCCTTGTTACACTTGCCGAACACGCCCCGGCAAAAGCCCAGAAGCCCATGTTCATTATCGGGCAGGGTGCCTTGGCCCGCCCCGATGGTGCCGCCATTCTGGCCCTTGCTGCAAAGGCCGCCGCGGCAATCGGTGTGGTGAAAGAAAACTGGAACGGCTTTAACATTCTCCATACTGCCGCGGGCCGCGTCGGCGCTTTGGATGTTTGTGCGCTTCCCGGCGAAGGCGGCAAGAACACCGCCGGCATTTTGTCTGCCGCAAAGAAGACCGAACTTGATGTGCTGTTCCTTGGAGGCGCGGATGAAATCAATACCAACGATCTGGCCTCAACCTTCGTGGTTTACGTGGGGACCCATGGCGATGCCGGAGCCCACCGTGCCGATGTGATCCTGCCATCGGCCGCCTACACCGAAAAGTCCGTCACCTACGTCAACACCGAAGGCCGCGCCCAAATGACCATGCGCGCCGCTTTCCCGCCCGGCGAGGCACGGGAAGACTGGGCTATTTTGCGCGCTCTGTCGGAAACACTTGGCGTGACGCAAGGCTGGAACAACTTGGAAGAATTGCGCCAGGCGATGTATGCCATAGCTCCCCAATTGGCCGCACTTGATCAGCTATTCCCCGCCGAAGCCGCCGCCCTTTCAGAGCTAGGCCGCGGCGAGGGCAAGACCTCATCGGCAGCCTTTGCTTCACCCATCAAAGATTTCTACATGACCAACCCGATCGCCAGAGCCTCGCGCACCATGGCTGAATGTTCTGCCGTTAAAAATGGCCGCAAACTGCAGGCGGCGGAGTAGAACATGAATGAAATGATGTTCCTTGTTGGATTGATTGTGCTTCAAAGTGTGGCTTTGCTAATTGCATTGCTGATCGTCGTGTCATTCCTGATCTATGCGGATCGCAAGGTCTGGGCCGCTGTCCAACTTCGCCGTGGCCCCAATGTGGTCGGCCCCTTCGGCGTGCTGCAATCTTTTGCTGACCTGTTGAAATTTGTTTTCAAGGAAGTGATCATTCCAGATGGTGCCAACAAGGGCGTATTCGTTCTTGCCCCCATCATAAGTGCGGCGCTATCCCTTGCCGCCTGGGCCGTAATCCCCGTGGCCGAGGGCTGGGCCGTCGCTGACATCAATGTCGGTATTCTCTATCTCTTCGCGCTCTCGTCTCTCGGAGTCTATGGTATCATCATGGGGGGCTGGGCCTCCAACTCGAAATATCCCTTCCTCTCGGCGCTCCGTTCTGCCGCCCAGATGGTCTCCTATGAAGTTTCCATCGGCTTTGTGATCATCACTGTTTTGCTGTGTGCCGGCTCGCTGAATCTCACGGAAATCGTAAAGACCCAGGAAACCGGCCTCGGGACCATGCTGGGCCTGCCCAATTCGTTCCTCGATTGGTATTTCATTCCGCTTTTTCCAATGTTCATCGTGTTCTTCGTTTCAGCCTTGGCCGAAACCAATCGCCCGCCCTTTGATCTCGTCGAAGCGGAGTCGGAACTGGTCGCGGGCTTCATGGTGGAATATTCTTCCACGCCTTACCTGCTCTTCATGCTCGGTGAATATGTGGCCATCACCCTGATGTGCGCCATGACCACCATCCTCTTCCTCGGGGGTTGGCTGCCGATCATTGACCTACCGGTTCTGAATTGGATTCCCGGTGTCTTCTGGTTCATGGCCAAGTTGTGCTTCGTGTTCTTCATGTTCGCCATGGTGAAAGCCATTGTGCCGCGCTACCGCTACGACCAATTGATGCGGCTGGGCTGGAAAGTATTTCTGCCCCTGTCACTCACCTGGGTCGTGGTAACTTCAGCAGCACTTGTTGCCTTCGGGTGGCTGCCATGACCTATAGTCCAATTGGTGCCCTTGCTTTCCTCGTGCTTGGGTTTATCGAACTGAAAATCGTACAGCGCACGATCTATCCTGTGCTGCGCTGGCGCTATGAGGAGGCCAAAGTCACCGCCTCGCAAGGGATGAATCCGGCGCGGATCATGGTTTTGGTAAAGCTCCAAAGTCTTGTATTGATGCCTATTTTGGGATTGCTGTTTGGCAACCGTTTTGGGGCCATGTTTGGATGAATGACAGATGAAACTTGAACAAGCCGCGCGCGCCCTTTTCCTGAAGGAATTCGTTTCAGCCACCTGGCTGGCGCTGAAATATTTTGTGGGCCCCAAGGCAACCCTGAACTACCCCCATGAGAAGGGCCCCTTGAGCCCGCGCTTCCGAGGTGAGCATGCGCTCCGCCGTTATCCCAATGGCGAGGAGCGCTGCATTGCCTGCAAGCTCTGCGAAGCCATTTGCCCGGCCCAGGCCATCACCATTGAAGCGGGTCCGCGCCGCAATGACGGCACGCGCCGAACCACACGTTATGACATCGACATGGTGAAATGCATCTATTGCGGTTTCTGTCAGGAAGCCTGTCCGGTGGATGCCATCGTTGAAGGCCCGAATTTCGAATACGCCACGGAAACCCGCGAGGAACTTCTGTTCAACAAGGAAAAGCTTCTGGCCAATGGCGACCGCTGGGAACGCGAAATTGCCCAGAACCTTGCACTTGATGCGCCATACCGGTGAGGGAGAGATAGCAACATGGTAGCAGCCCTCTTCTTTTACCTCTTTGCCAGCGTGGCGATAGCCTCCGCCGTGATGGTCATATCTTCGCGCAACCCCGTGCATTCCGTTCTGTTCCTCATTCTGTGTTTCTTCAACGCGGCGGGCCTGTTCATTCTTCTGGGCGCTGAATTCCTGGCGATGATTTTGGTGGTAGTCTATGTTGGCGCTGTAGCCGTGCTCTTCCTCTTCGTGGTCATGATGCTGGACGTGGATTTCGTCCAACTACGCCAAGGCATGCTGAACTATCTGCCCGTGGGCGGAACCATAGGTCTGATCGTTCTGGTGGAATTGGCACTGGTTGTTGGCGCTTGGGCGATTTCATCTGATGCGCTGACTGCGGCAGGTGCCCCCGCGGCAGGCAATGTCACCAATACGGAAGCCTTGGGGCAAATCCTCTATACCAAATATGTCTATTTCTTCGAGGCCGCTGGTCTTGTGCTCTTGGTGGCCATGATTGGCGCGATCGTTCTGACGCTTCGCCACAAGCAGGGCATCAAGCGCCAGGACGTTTCGGCCCAGGTGGCGCGCGGCCCCGCAACAGCCATTGAAATTCGCAAAGTCGAACCAGGGCAGGGGATTTGATCATGGCCATCGGACTCTCACATTATCTCACCGTCGCCGCCATCCTCTTCACCATTGGCATTTTCGGGATATTCCTGAACCGCAAGAACGTCATCGTCATCATGATGTCGATTGAGTTGATGCTGCTGGCGGTGAACATTAATTTTGTGGCTTTCTCTGCCGCCTTACATGATCTGGTGGGACAGGTCTTCGCACTGCTAGTTTTGACAGTTGCTGCCGGCGAAGCGGCAATAGGCCTGGCCATTCTTGTAACCTACTTCCGTAACCGCGGCTCCATCGCGGTGGAAGACATCAATCTCATGAAGGGTTGAAGCGTAATCCATGTATCAGGTCATCGTATTCCTCCCCCTCATCGGCGCCCTTATCGCAGGGCTCGCCGGCACCAAGGTTTTCCGGAACCTCGGCAGCGACGCCGATGTCTATGGCGATCACACGGCCCATGCGCCGCATGCTGATCACGCCCATGATGACCACCACGGCCACTACGATGGGCCAGGCTGGCCCATGTATCTCACCACGGGCCTGCTTTGCATTTCCGCCGTTCTGTCATGGATTGTGTTCTTTGGCTTTCTCCATGAGGGGCATGACGTAAAGGTCGAAGTTCTGCGCTGGGTAAATTCCGGTGCCTTGTCCGCCAACTGGACGCTGCGCATTGATACGCTAACCGCCGTCATGCTCGTGGTGGTGAACACCATTTCGGCCCTGGTGCATGTCTATTCCCTTGGCTACATGAGCCACGATGAGCATCAGCCGCGCTTCTTCGCCTTTCTCTCACTCTTTACCTTCGCCATGCTGATGCTGGTCACTTCCGACAATCTCCTGCAGATGTTCTTCGGCTGGGAAGGCGTCGGACTCATGTCCTATCTGCTGATCGGCTACTGGTACACGCGCGAAAGCGCCAATGCCGCCGCGATCAAGGCCTTCGTGGTAAATCGCGTGGGTGACTTCGGCTTTGCGCTTGGCATCTTCGGCTGCTTCTATGTGTTTCAATCCATTGAATTCGATACCATCTTTGGTGCCGCCGGAGCCCAAACTGGGAAGACCATCCATTTCCTCAGTTGGGATTTTGATACGCTGACCACGTTGTGTCTGCTGTTGTTTATGGGCGCCATGGGCAAGTCGGCCCAGTTCCTGCTGCACACCTGGCTGCCGGACGCCATGGAAGGTCCAACCCCTGTCTCAGCCCTCATCCATGCCGCGACCATGGTGACCGCCGGCGTATTCCTCGTGGCCCGCCTTTCACCGCTTTATGAACTGGCTCCTCACGCCAAGGACGCGGTTGTCATCGTGGGCGCAATTACGGCCTTCTTCGCCGCAACCGTGGGCCTTGTACAGAACGATATCAAGCGCGTCATCGCCTATTCAACATGTTCGCAATTGGGCTACATGTTTGTAGCCATGGGGCTGGGAGCCTATGGCGTGGGCATATTCCATCTCTTCACCCACGCCTTCTTCAAGGCTCTGCTATTCCTGGGCTCCGGTTCCGTCATTCACGCAATGTCCGGCGAGCAGGACATGCGCAAGATGGGCGGACTTGCGCCTCAAATTAGGAAAACCTGGATCTTGATGATTATCGGCAATTTAGCTTTGACCGGATTCCCGCTCACTGCCGGTTACTATTCCAAGGACGCAATTATCGAGAGCGCATTTGCTGGCCAGAACCTGTTTGCCTTCGCACTCCTGGTTATCGCCGCTTTCTGTACCTCATTCTATTCTTGGCGCCTGGCCTTCATGACTTTCAACGGCAAGTCCCGTGCCGATGCACACACTCTGGAGCATGTGCACGAAAGCCCGAACGTGATGCTCGTGCCGTTATACGTACTGGCAGCAGGCGCACTGTTGGCTGGTTTCCTGTTTGCACCTTACTTCATCGGCCATGAGGAGGCGCTGTTCTGGGGTTCCGCCATCTACCGCGCTCCTGAAAACGAAATCATCCACCATATGCACGATGTTCCCGAATGGGTTGCCCTGTCGCCATTCATTGTTATGGTGCTGGGCTTTGCCTTGGCCTTCCTTTTTTATATCCGCAACACCTCGCTGCCGCAAAAGCTCGCTGCCATGAATTGGCCCCTGTACCAATTCCTGCTCAACAAGTGGTATTTCGATGAGCTCTATTGGCTGATATTCACCCGTCCTGCCATGTGGCTCGGCCGCTTCCTGTGGAAGAAGGGCGATGGATTTGTCATTGACGGCATGGGGCCGGATGGCGTTTCCGCTCGCGTAATTGACGTCACCCGCGGCGTGGTTCGCCTGCAAACAGGCTATGTTTATCACTACGCCTTTGCCATGCTGATCGGCGTGGCCGCTCTTGTGTCCTGGTTTACCTTTGGAGGGACGCACTGATGTCCGGCTGGCCCATTCTTTCATTCGTTACATTCGCACCCCTTATCGGCGTGGCCTTCATCCTGATTGCCCGTGGCGACGACGCCGTTGCCAAACGTACCATTCGCTGGACGGCCTTGTGGACCACAGTCGTCACGTTCCTCGTTTCGCTCCTGGTTTGGCTCAATTTCAACCCTAGCGATTCTGGCTTCCAGCTCGTTGAAAACCACGAATGGCTTGGTGGCATAGCCTCCTATCAAATGGGCGTGGATGGCATTTCCATGCTGTTTGTGCTGCTCACCACGCTCCTCATGCCGATTTGCATTCTGGCGAGCTGGCACGTGGAAAAGCGCGTGCGCGAATACATGATCGCCTTCCTCGTGCTCGAAACCCTGATGATCGGCGTGTTCACCGCCCTTGATCTCGTGTTGTTCTACGTCTTCTTCGAAGCTGGCCTGATCCCCATGTTCCTGATCATTGGCGTGTGGGGCGGCCCACGCCGCGTCTACGCCAGCTTCAAGTTTTTCCTCTACACCTTGCTGGGCTCCGTCTTGATGCTGATCGCCATCATTGCCATGTATTGGCAGTCCGGCACCACGGATATTGTGGCGCTGCTCTCACGCAACCCCGGCTTTCCGCCCGAAATGCAGACTTGGCTGTGGCTTGCTTTCTTTGCCTCCTTCGCCGTGAAAATGCCCATGTGGCCGGTTCACACCTGGTTGCCCGACGCTCATGTGGAAGCGCCGACTGCCGGCTCGGTAATCTTGGCTGCAATACTCTTGAAAATGGGCGGCTATGGTTTCCTGCGCTTTTCGTTGCCGATGTTTCCCGATGCGAGCCTGTATTTCCAGCCCTTCATCTATGTGCTTTCCATCGTCGCCATCATCTACACTTCGCTTGTGGCCCTGATGCAGGAAGACATGAAAAAGCTCATAGCCTATTCTTCCGTGGCGCACATGGGCTTTGTGACCATGGGCATTTTTGCGATGACCCGCCAGAGCATTGATGGCGCCCTGTTCCAGATGATGTCCCATGGCCTTGTGTCCGGCGCGCTATTCCTTTGTGTGGGCGTCGTCTATGACCGCATGCACTCCCGCGAAATCGCGGCCTATGGCGGGCTGGTGAACCGCATGCCGCTCTATGCCTTCACCTTCATGCTGTTTACCATGGCCAATGTGGGTTTGCCCGGAACCTCTGGCTTCGTGGGCGAATTCCTTGTGCTGCTTGGCACCTTCCAGAATAACACCTGGGTTGCCTTCTTCGCCACAAATGGCGTTATCCTCTCGGCTTGTTACGCCCTTTGGCTGTATCGTCGTGTGGTATTCGGCAAGCTGGAAAAATCATCGCTTGCCCACATCGTGGACATGACGCCCCGCGAACTTGCCACATTTGCTCCGCTTGTGGTGCTCACAATCTTCTTTGGTGTTTATCCGGCGCCACTTCTCGATGTGTTTGGTGCATCTGTCGAAAATCTCATGAAAACGGTTCAAACTGCTGCGGCTGCCGCCCAGGCAGTTGCCACCGCTTCGCTGCAATAAAGGCCTGCTGATGAATTTTCTGCAAAGTTATGACGCCGCTGCAGTCCTTCCGGAAATCGTCCTGGCCTGTCTTGCCATGGCCTTGTTGATGTACGGCGTGTTCAAAAAGGGCGATGCCAATGATCACGTCACCATGGGTGCCATCCTCTCGCTTGCTCTCGTTGCGACTCTCGTCATTTTCGGCGGCGAAGGCAAAGTCACAGCCTTTGACGGCGCCTTCATCGTTGACACCTTTGCTCGTGTGATGAAGGTGATGGCGCTTTTCGGCTCAGCCGTGGCAATCGTGCTCTCTACCCATTTCATGAAGCGCGTGAAAATGGCGCGCTTTGAGTATCCCATCCTCGTGATGCTGGCGAGCGCTGGCATGATGATGATGATTTCCGCCAATGATCTCATCTCGCTTTATGTGGGCCTCGAATTGCAGTCCCTCTCGCTTTATGTCGTGGCGGCAATGGATCGCGACAGTGCCAAGTCTTCCGAAGCTGGCCTGAAGTATTTCGTGCTGGGCGCGCTGTCTTCCGGCATGCTTCTCTATGGGGCCTCCCTTGTTTATGGCTTCACCGGCACAACGGGTTTCCCGCAAATCGCCGCTGCACTTACCGCAAGCGGTTCAGGCCTTGGCCTTATCTTCGGATTGGTATTCATCATCGCAGGCCTTGCCTTCAAGGTCTCCGCCGTGCCTTTCCATATGTGGACGCCAGATGTCTATGAGGGCGCGCCAACCCCGGTCACCGCCTTTTTTGCCGCCGCCCCAAAGATGGCAGCCATGGCGCTGTTCATCCGGGTCATGGTTTCTCCATTTGCGTCCGTGATGCCTGACTGGCAGCAAATCCTCGTGTTCGTATCCATTGCTTCCATGGTGCTCGGCGCCTTTGCCGCCATTGGCCAGAACAACATCAAGCGCCTGCTGGCTTACTCTTCTATCGGCCACATGGGATTTGCCCTTGTGGGGCTCGCTTCCGGAAGCCAGGAGGGGGCCCAGGGCGTGATCGTCTACATGATGATCTATCTCATCTCCACGCTCGGTGCGTTTGCCTGCGTTCTGGCCATGCGCCGCAAAGGCCAGCATGTCGAGGAGATTTCCGATCTCGCAGGCCTTGCGCATAACAACAAGGCATTGGCTTTTGTTCTCTCGATGCTGATGTTTTCACTCGCCGGCATTCCACCGCTCGCCGGTTTCTTTGCCAAATACTTTGTCTTCCTCGCCGCGGTGAAATCGGGCCTCTATGCGCTCGCCGTTATCGGCGTCGTCGCCAGCGTCATAGGTGCTTACTATTATCTGCTCATCGTGAAGGTCATCTATTTCGATGAGCCCGCAGAAAAATTCGACGCCATGGATGGCGAAGTGAAGTGGGTGGCCTATGCCAGCGGCGCTTTTGTCCTGCTGTTTGTAGGCTTTGCGAATTATCTGGTGAATCTTGCGGAAGCTGCCGCACAGTCGCTCTATTGAAACTGCCAGCAGGTCATCGCGTCGTTCACTTTGAACGGATTGATTCCACCAATTCGGAAGCCCGCCGCTTGGCCGAGGCTGGCGAGCGGGGCCCCCTGTGGATTTGGTCCGACGAGCAAACAGGTGGCCGCGGGCGTTATGGGCGCACCTGGGTTTCAGAGCCGGGAAACCTCTATGTCACCTGCCTGTTTCAAACCGCAGCTCCAGCTTCGGCGGCCGCACAAATCAGCTTTGTAGCGGCGATAGCCGTGCACGACCTGGCCTCAAGTCTTCTGCCCAAAGCCGATTTCTTTTTGAAATGGCCCAATGATGTCCTCATGGAGGGTGCCAAATTCTGTGGTCTCCTCGCCGAGGTCGTGGGTACAAACCCAACCCGCATCGCCTTGGGCTGCGGCATCAATCTGGCCCATGCGCCAAAGGGCACACCTTACCCCGTCACAGCCCTCGGCCCCCATTTCACTCCTGACTCAGTCTTGCAGAAGCTTGCGGTAAGCCTTTGGAAATGGCTGGAAATCTGGGATGAGGCGAGGGGATTTCCGGCAATCCGCAGTGCCTGGCTGGAACGCGCCGCTGGTGTGGGCAAGGAAGTCTTGGTGGAAGGAATGTCCGGACGTTTTGAGGGCCTGAGCGCCGATGGAGCCTTGCTCATGACGCTCGCAGACGGTACGCAA
>JAHFPK010000074.1 GCA_023266715.1 Hyphomicrobiales bacterium
CGAAGGCCCAGCGTCTTGGTATAGAAATTGTGATTGTTCGGCGCATCGGCGGTGATGGCGGTGAGGTGGTGCAGGCCCTTGAGTTGCATGGTCGTGTCCTATCTATTCAGCCATGTGCTGGCGAGTGTTACGTCATTTTGGGTGAGATTGTGGCCGGATGGAAGGGTTTCATGTTGCACATCGGCGTGGGCTTCCCTCAGCATGGTGGCCAGCAGATTGGCATCGCTGGCGGGGATGATAGGATCGATTGCGCCCGAAATGATGAGAACCGGTTTCTGCGCAAGATCGGCCTGTGGGGGCTTTGCAAGAGGTACCATGGCACGGAGCAAAATAGCTCCGCTCAAAATATCCGGCCTTAACAAAAGGATGGCAGCCGCGATATTGGCCCCATTTGAAAAACCGACGGCAACGGGTTTTGGCAACTTGTAGGTTTCGCCCGCCGCAACAATGAAATCGGCCAGTTCATGGGCGCGCTTGATGACATCGTGTTCATCAAATACGCCTTCAGCGAGGCGGCGAAAAAACCGCGGCATGCCATTTTCGAGAACCTTGCCGCGGGGTGAAAGCAGTGAACGCTCCGGTGCCAGGGATCTGCCCAAGGACAGCAGATCATTTTCATTTCCGCCTGTGCCGTGGAGCAGGAGAAGCGGAGCGGCGGTTGAAGTGCCTTGTTCAAAGCGATGGATAAAGGAGAGTTCCTGGGTCATGCCCGCGAGATAATCACCCCAATTCGCTGGAACAAGCAATCATTCTTGGAACTAAGTTACAAGTTATATACCACGCGAAGGTCGGGGCTGACCCAGCACGAATCCGGTGCCATCGAGGCCATAGATATCGGGGCGAAAATTCACCTTGCCATCTTCCGTTGCCCAGGCGGTGAGATACATAAAACGTACGTCCGGCGGGTTTGCCACCTTCACATCATAGGGTTCCCGGCTGGCCGTAATCATTTCGATTTCAGTTGCGTCAATCCCGTCCTGGCCGCCCAGGATCCAATCGACAACGGTGCTGACTTTATCAACACGCACGCAGCCTGAGCTTTCGAAGCGCGCATTGACTTCGAACAATTCCCGGTGCGGCGTGTCGTGCATGTAGACCATGTATTTGTTGGCGAAGTTGATCTTCATGGTCGCCAGGGCATTGCTCTCGCCGGGTTCCTGGCGAAAAACGTAGCGGTCAGGCGGCGTGTTGATCCAATCAATAGTGTAGGGGTCGATTTCCGGCCCGCCGACGCCATCGAAAATCCGGATGTTCATTTGCTCAAAAATAGTGGGGTCCTTGAGGAATTTTGGCACAAGGTCTTTTTGCACAATGGAGGCAGGAGCACTCCAGTAAGGATTGAAATTGATATCGCTCACAATGCTTTTGAGCGACGGCGAAGGCCTTTCGCGTTTTCCGACCACCACATTGTGGCGCGAACGGACTTTGCCATATTCAACGGTTTCGAGTTGGGCGGAGGGGATATTTACCAATATGTTGCGGGGGCCGAGGCCGGTAAGGTATTCGCCAACTCGGGGATAGTTTTCGCGCAAGGTTTGTAGCCTTGCGCGAGCCGTGATGTTGAGTTCGGCGCGAGTGCGTTCATCGACCTTGCCGGAAGGGGCAATGCCGTGAGTGCGCTGGAAGTCCTGAAGCGCTGCAATGATCGAATCGTCAAAAACATCTGGTGCCTCAACCAGAAAATCTTCGAATGGCAGATAGCCTTCGGAGACTAGGCGCTGGCGCAGGATCGCTACCTGTTCGCCCTTCACGCCTGTTTCCAGTTTTCCCTTGCCGATGCTGGGCCAGCCGCCGCCGGCCACAATTTCCTCATACATCTGGATGGCGCCTTCAAGGGCGCGGATCGAACCCGAGGTGACCATTGCTGCTTCCTGCCGATCAGCCAGAAATTCGGTTTTGGTTGCAAGCTTTCCTGCCACGGCCAGGCGAGGGGTTATGGAGGTGATTGAACCCGTATAAACTATTGATTGTGCCCGCGCGGCTGAGGCGGCAACTGCCAGACAGGCAGCACCGACAATAGCACGACGCGTGAAACGCTGAGAAAGCACCCCTGAACCCTACGACTTCGAGACCTTTGAATAGAGAATCACTGATCTAGGTAAAAAGGCTATTAAAAAGTTGTGGCTTGATTAAGATAGTTCAATCACTTCCCTGCGATAGGGCAAGCCCAAAAAGTCCGGAGGCGGGGAGCCGAATTCTTCAGCAAATTTGCGGCCCGCGTGGACCGCGGCGGCAATGGTGCCGGGGCTGAAGCAATCGCCAATGCGGGTCAGGTTCGGAATCTTATCCACAGATGATTGAAATAATTGATCCCTGACATCCCGGGCGGTCACCAGAATGACCGAACCTGCCGCCAGTTCGAGGGTGCGGCCGGTGAATACACAGCCCAGCGTCACGTGGTCGGCAGCAATGGATTGCAAAGCCGAATTTGCTTCGATTTTGACATTGAGCTCCAGCAATTTGGCTTGAATGGCGTGTTGCTCGAGGGAAGCCACGGTGAAAGAGGAGACCAGAGAGGAGGGGGTGACCAGGGTCACCGCGTAATTTTCCTTGCGCAGGAGCTCGGCAATTACGCCACCCATGTAATAGTGATCATCGTCATAGAGGACGACATTTTTACCCGTGGGCCTTTTCCCGTCCAGGATGTCGTCAGGGGTCAGTACCTCGGCCGCTGCCTCAATTTCGATGGGCCTCGTGTGGTGGCGGGCCGTGCCGTCTCGGCGCCAGGTCGAGCCTGTGGCCAAGACAATGTGATCAGCGCCGAATTCTGCAAGCGTTTCCGGTTTCATTTCGCTTTCGAGATAGAGTTCGACGTTAGGCAATTTATTGATTTGCAGCAGGCGCCAATCGCGCACCCGGCCCCAGGCGGCAAGACCCGGCAGCTTGCTTTCGCGGAGCACCCGTCCACCAGCCTCACTTCGAGCATCGGCAAGCGTCACCTTGTGGCCGCGGGCGCCAAGCGCACGGGCCGCCTCAAGGCCAGCGGGTCCTGCGCCAACGATGAGGATATTGCTGACGTTTCCGGCCGGCCGGATGCGTTCCGGGTGCCAGCCGCGGCGCCACTCTTCTCCCATGGTCGGGTTCTGGGTGCAGCGGATGGGCGACATGGTGAAATCACCGGTCACGCAGATATTGCAGCCGATGCATTCGCGGATATCATCCAGGCGGCCTTCTTCAATCTTTTTGGGCAGGAAGGGGTCGGCAATTGAAGGCCGCGCGGCGCCGATCATATCCATGATGCCTTGCTTGATCACGCGCACCATGGTGTCGGGAGAGGTGTAGCGGCCGACACCGACGACCGGCTTGGTCGTTAGTTTTTTCACCCCCTTGATGTAGGGTTCCTGAAAACCTTCTTCCGTGAAGCGCGAGGTTTGCGAATCCTTGTCCCAGCTTGAGAGTGACAGATCCCAAAGGTCGGGCAGTTCCGCCATCAGGCCAATGGCATCTTCCACCTCGGCGGGCTCCAGGCCATTGGCGCCGAGAAATTCATTCATCGCAATGCGGACGGGAACGGCGCAACGGTCGCCGACAGCCTCCTTGGTTTCCGCGATCACTTCGCAGAGAAGGCGGGCGCGGTTTTCAAGCGAACCGCCATATTCGTCGTTCCGCATATTGGTGGCGCGTGACAGAAACTGCTGGAAAATGCCAAGGCCATGCCCGGCATAGACGTAAACGAGGTCATAGCTGGCAGTGCGGGCACGGAGTGCGGCCGCACGATGGGCGCGGCGAAGATTTTTGATGTCTTCCTTGTCCATGGCGCGGGCCTGGATTGGGCTGTTGAAAGAACTGGAGGTTGGCATTGCCGTGGGTGCGATAGGAATTTCGCGTGACCAGAGATTTGATGAGGTGTAGCCGGAGTGGCAGAGTTCAATGCCGGCGAGGGACTGGTGCTCATGAATCTTTTCCGCAATTCGTGCATGCATGGGAATGTCCTGGTCGCTCCACAGTCGCAGTTCTACGTAGGGCGCCACGTCGGCGGTTTGATGAATCTCGGTCATTTCCGTACAAACGACGGCCCAGCCACCCTCGGCTTTCATGCCGCGCATGGCGGCAACGGCCGAGGGATCGCGCCAACCCATGCCGTTGCAGTGGGGAACCTGATAGAAGCGGTTGCGCGCCACGACAGGGCCAATGTGAACCGGCTCAAATAAAATGTCGTAGCGGGGATCTCTTGCCATGTGGCCCTCTTTCAAAGTGTCTTTGATTTCTAACCGCCTTTCAGACTAAGAACCAGTGCAGCCGGGAAAGGTCATTGATGACATGCAGGAACTTCCAAAATTTTCAGACATTGAATTAGCAGCCAAAAGAATTAAAGGCGAAGCCGTTCTCACGCCCCTTCTTGAGAATGTTAAATTGAACGCTCTCGTGGGCGGGCGCGTGTTCATCAAGGCTGAGTGCCTGCAACGCACGGGGTCATTCAAGTTTCGTGGCGCCTGGAATTGCATTTCAAAGCTTGATCCCACCGTAAACCAAGGTGGCGTTGTGGCCTACTCATCGGGAAACCATGCACAGGGGGTTGCCGCCGCAGCGCAGCTTCGCGGCGTGTCGGCACTTATTGTCATGCCCGTGGATACACCAGAGATAAAAACTGCAAACACCAAATCCTATGGCGCTGAAATCGTAACCTATGATCGCGCAACCGAGGACCGGGTAGAAATTGCGAACCGTCATGTGGAAAAGCGTGGTGCCGTGCTTGTGCCGCCGTTTGAGCATGCAGATATCATTGCCGGACAGGGCACCTGTGGACTTGAAACCGCCAACGAGGTGCTTGCACGCAATGTTATGCTTGATGACATGCTGGTCAATTGCAGCGGTGGCGGACTGACGGCGGGAGTCGCACTGGCTTTTTCAGAAAAGTCGCCGAAAACGAAAGTGCATTCCGTGGAGCCAGAAGGCTTTGATGATTACGCGCGGTCGTTGCGTTCGGGCGTTCGGGAAAAAAATGCAAGTGCCACAGGTTCCATTTGTGATGCACTTTTAACGCCGCAACCAGGTGAAATGACCTTTGCCATGAACAAGGGGCGTTTGGCAGATGGCTATGTTGTCTCAGAAGCAGAGGTTCGCCGTGCCGTGCGCTTTGCCTTTGAAACGCTCAAGCTGGTGGTCGAACCTGGAGGGGCTGTTGGTTTAGCCGCGGTGCTCAGCGGGAAAATAAACGCGAAGGGCAAGAACATCGCCATCATCCTGTCGGGTGGAAATGTTGACGCGGGATTGTTTGCTAAAATTTTAACAGAAACCTAGGCGGCCGCTTCCGACTTGCTGTCTTCCAGCAGAGGAATTTCAGCGGCTTCGCTGGCAGGCCTGCGAATGATCACGACCCGTTGTTTTGGCGGGCTCGGAGGCTGGGCGGAAGCGCTTGCGATCGATTCTGGCGCAGGAGCCGATATTGCTGGCGCGTGCGGCTCTTCGGCAACGGTTACATCCATTACAGGGGAAGATTGCACGCGCTGAATTTTGAGTTTGGCGCCTTTGGATTCCACGCGTTGCTTGACGTCAGCCGCAGGAGCGGCGGCGGGGGCAGGTAGGACAACCGTAAAGGCAGGTGCGGCGACCGTCGGCTCAACAAATATTTCCTCATCCTGCTTGAAGAATTTGAGCTGTTCCGGCTTTATTGGCTTGGCCGACTCAACCGCATTGGAGGCCGATGAAAAGCCATTATTTAGAACGGAATTTTCCAGTTTTTTGAGGATTTCGAGGATGGCGAGCGTTTCGGCTGAACGCTGACGCCTGGCATACTCCTCCAAAAACCAGCGTCCGCGGGAGGTTTCCATGACGGCCGCTTCCAAACTCTCGAAACTTTCGTTCCGGTAACCCTCGGCTTGCACAGACATACACAACTCCACCCGCTCGCGTGCGCGCCCCGCAAAACATGCAGGCCGCACCAGCGCCAAGTATCGTGGAAAGTGGTGAAGTTTTGGTTTATTTAGCTGTCCTCAGAACCATGCCAGCACGAATCTTCGGCCTTCGCTTTTCACTTTTTTATGCTTTTCTCATGATTGGCACTGGCATGCAGCTGCCATTTTTCCCCCTTTGGCTCCATGCCAAGGGCCTGTCGGTGGCTGAAATTGCCCTGGTTATTGCCGGAATGACGGCCAGCCGGATTGTAGCTGTGCCGCTTGCCGCCTTTATTGCCGACACCTACCGCAACCGGCGAACCATGATCATCTTCTGCGGTATTGCCTCCTTTTTTGGCTATTTTCTGCTGGCCTGGGCGAACGGATTTTGGTTCATACTTGGTGCAAGTCTGCTGGTGTCATTGTGTTTTGCCCCGGTTTTTCCTCTGTCGGAGAGCTTCAGCGTTGATGGCAGCGCGGTGCATGGGCTGGACTATGGACGTTTGAGACTTTGGGCTTCCATAAGCTTCCTGGTTGGTAATCTTGGGGCGGGGGCGTTGCTGCTGTATCTGCCCATTGCCTCACTGATCTATCTCATTATCATGGCGCAAGGCATTTCAGCCCTCATGGCTTTCCTGCTTCCGCCTGATCCCGAACGTGATAACCCGGTCCATGATTCCGTGCGTCCGGCAAGCTTGGCCCGCGCGTTCAAACTTTTGGTGGCAGGAAATTTTGTTATGTTCATTGCTGCCGTGAGCCTCGGGCAGGCCAGCCACGCAATGCTCTATGCCTTTGGCCCTGTCCATTGGGACAGGCTGGGCTATGACAAATTCACCATTGGAAGCCTTTGGGCAATTTCCATCATGGCGGAAGTCACCCTGTTCAGTTTTTCAAATTACATCGTCAGAAAGTTTGGGCCGATCGCCCTGATCATCACCGGGATCTCCGGGGGCGTGTTGCGCTGGCTGGTAATGGCCCAGGACTTTGGCCTTGCAGTTACCGTCGTGATGCAGGGGCTGCATGCCATCTCCTTTGCCATGGTTCACCTTGGTACGATGCATTACATTCTTCAGACTGTTCCCCGGGGATTGCGCAATTCGGCCCAGGGACTTTACGCGGCTTTTTCCGGGGGCATTGTCATGTCGAGCGCAATGTGGCTTTCGGGCCTGCTTTATGGCGAACTGCTGGGGAAAACCTATCTGGTGATGGCAGTCATTTCACTTGTTGCCCTGAGCCTTGCCTTGGCGTTGAAACGGATCAGCCCCACAACTCTGGTGATGGTGGATACATAGGGCTGCCATCAAAGACATTATGCCTGCGCCGATCGTCAGGTTCGCGGCACAAAAGGCTGTTGCCGATTCATCACGACGCCCGGTCGCAGTAAGCCTCGATTCGGTAGCCCTCGGGATCGACGACGAATGTTGCGTAATAGTTCGCCCCATAATCGGCGCGAAGGCCCGGGCTTCCATTGTCGCGGCCGCCTGCAGCCAGCGCGGCTTTGTGAAATGCGTCAACACTCTTACGGGTTGGTGCGGTAAAGCAGAAATGCAGTCCCGAATGCAAATCAGCCGGCACGGGGCTTGCGCATGCGCTGATCCAGAACGCGACGGCATCTTTGCCATAACCGAGTGAGGTGTCATCGGTACTCAGGCGGGAATAGCCAAGCGGCTTGAACGCGGCGTCGTAGAAACTTTTGGCCCGGGCGACATCCAGAACGCCAATGGACACGTGGTTAATCATTTTCAGTTCTCCTCATTCGCTAGCGGCAATTTGGCGGAATCTGCTGTTCCCTGGCTTGGGAAAAATTGCTAATTTTGGCCCATGATGCGAGACGGCCAGATGCCCGACGATCCCGGCGGCAACCAGCACTCAGGTGGCGTCATGGCGGCGCGCCTGTTGGTTGAGAGCCAGGAGTGGTGCGTCGGTGAATACACCTGCACCGCCGGCCCTTCCGACCGCCCATTCGAAGAGCGGCATGAACACGTTACCATTGCTGCCGTCGTCGAAGGTTCATTCACATATCGTGGGGATACTGGCCGGGCGATCCTGCACCCAGGGGCATTCCTGTTTGGCAATTTCGGGTCATGTTACCAATGCGGCCATGATCACAGCACGGGTGACCGATGCATCGCGTTTCATTTCGCGCCTGAGTATTTTTCTGAAGTTGCGGCCAGTGTCGCAGGCTCGAGCCAGTTCAAATTTCCCAGCGCCATGATGCCTGCCGTTTCCAAAGTTCTTCCCTGGTTCGTGCAAATAGAGGCGCGAGTTTCAACGTCGGATCGCCTCGAAATCGATGAAGCTGTACCGGGGATCATGGAAGCGGTGGTCGGTGCCGTATCGAATTCAACTCCGACACGCGTTCAGGTATCCGCGCGAGAAGAGCGGCGGATAGGTGAAGTTCTGCGTTACATTGAACTGCACGCCGAGAACGCCGTTGACCTTGTTGCGTTGTCCCGCGTGGCAGCGATGAGCAAGTACCATTTCTTGCGCACCTTCCGGCGTACTGTCGGCATGACACCATACCAGTTCGTCCTCAGCGTGAGGATGCGCCGCGCCGCGGTGCGCCTGGCTACCTCCACAGAGTCCGTGTCGGCGATTGCACTTGATGTTGGTTTTGGCGACCTCTCGACCTTCAACCGCAGATTCAAAGACGTTTTCGGCGTGAGCCCCATGGCCTATCGGGGCCATGAACGGGTAAATTAACGTGTGATCGGGTTAAGTGGAATCCGATTATTCGTGGTCTAACCCCAAAGATCCGGCGGTGGCGGATACATAACGCTGCCATCAAAGGAAATGCCGGGGTTGCGATCCCGCGCCAACAGCAAGGGGCCATCGAGATCGATGACGTAGGCCGATTGGGCGACCAGCATGGCAGGCGCCATTGCCAATGACGTTGCCAGCATGCAGCCCACCATGATTTTGAAATTCATGTCCTTGGCCGTTTGTGCGAGTGCCAGAGCCTCGGTCAATCCGCCAGTCTTGTCGAGCTTGATATTGATGGCATCATACTTGCCCACGAGCGCCTGCAGATTTTCGCGATCATGGGCGGACTCATCGGCGCAAATCGCAACCTCATGGCTGATGTGGCGCAACGCTTCGTCATCTGCTGCCGGCAAAGGTTGCTCAATGAGCTCGACTCTGGCGCTGGCGCAAGCCTTCAGGAGATTGGGAAGTTCGCCTGGAGTCCAACCCTCATTGGCATCTATAATGAGGCGGATGGCGGGGACTGCCTCACGGATCAGGCGCAGGCGCTCGGCGTCGCCGTCGCCGCCCAATTTTAATTTGAGTAGGGGGCGATGGGCCGCCTCGGCGGCGGCTTTGGCCATGGCTTCAGGCGTATCGAGGCTTAAGGTATAGGCGGTCACCATAGGGCGGGGCTGGTCCAGGAGTGCAAGTTGCCACACTGGCTTTTGGGCCCGTTTTGCTTCCAGGTCCCACAGAGCGCAATCCAGGGCATTGCGGGCAGCGCGCGGTTGAACAAGGCGCGGAATATCGGCATGGGTGAAACCCGCTTCAATTCGGCTTCGTGCTTGTTCAAGGCTTGCTACGATGCCGTCCACGGATTCATGGTAGCGCGGGTAGGGCACACATTCACCACGGCCCTGGTGGCCATCCTCGGCAAGGGTGACAACAACGACTTCCGCCGTTGTCTTGCTGCCTCGTGAAATCGTGAAGGCACCAGCGATGGGCCAGCTCTCATGGGCGATTGAAAGGGCAGGCATGCGCTATGTTAACTTGGCGAAATGCGGCCGCAGGCTTCTGCCAGCATCACGTAGATCTTGCCAGACTCCGACATGAGGCAGGCTTCGACCATTTGATTGCCTTGGGGTGCTTCAGCCACGGTATCAAGCAGGCGTTCGAAAAGCTTGATGTAGGCGTCAACCTGGCTGCGCACCGGTCTCTCGCTCTCATAACGTGTTGCAATGGTTTTTTGCAGGCGCTTGCCGCGGCCCTCATAAAGACGCTGGGTGTAAACATGCCTCTCATTCTTGTTGTAGCGCTTCTCAAGTTCTGCCGGCAGACCGTCCTCGAGCACGTTCACAATGTCGCGCGCCGCCCGGTTCAGCTCCACCGTGAGATTTTCAACTTCGCGGGGCACACCTTTGTTTTCGGCAGGCTTCTTCGCAACGTCTTCGCGCCACGAGATTGAGGTGCCCTTTGATTCAAGCCGCTCCATGGCTTTTTTCAGGGCGCTAGTCGTTCCGGATTGTGGAGCAAGGAACGCAGCGCCCTCAGATTTTCCCGGGCTGGGATCCCTCGTACTTCGCGGTTGTGCATAACCTGGTCCGGACAGATCGGTTATGCCGGTTTGGCGCTTGACCACATCGGCAAGCGTATTCAATGCGGCTATCTGGTCGGCCACAACCTTGCGCATGGCATCGGCATTGGTTCGCGTTTCCTCTGGCAGGTCGACAATCGCCCGTTTGAGATCGTTGCGCGCACTGTCGATATCCTTGACAACCT
>JAHFPK010000364.1 GCA_023266715.1 Hyphomicrobiales bacterium
TTGCAGTGTGCGCAGCCAGCGCTGCGACCCGTCCCACCATTGATCGGCATAGGTGTCATAGATTGAGAGATCATTGCGCTTGGGTGATCGTAGCAAAGGGCGGGAAATCGGCAGCCAGTAGGGCCGGATTTTCTGGTAGTCGATGAATTTCTGGCCGAAAAGACGCGTGAAGCGCGCCTCCTTGAACAATGGGCCGATGATGCAATAGGCCGTAAGTGCGACAGCGATGAAAAGCTGATCCGGAGTCCAGACGGGCACTGTCCAGACCGTGCAAGTGAAGGCCAGATAGATCGGTTGACGGCACAGTTTGAAGAGACCCTGAGTCGGCATGCCGGGATACTTTGGTTTCACGTTCCAGAACACCGCCCACCAGCCAAGTGAACCCGTCTGCAGGGTGATGCCCGCATCGAGGATGGCTTTGCCAAGCAAAAGCCAGCTTGCAGCATAAAGCGTGGTGAGCATCCAGAACAGCGGGCCCCTCGCCTGCCACAGGATCACGCCACTTGGCGTCCAGAAACTAAAGAGGACAAGAACTTGCGCCGAAGCAACAATGACATAGGTCGTTGCCGAAAGTTCAGCGCTGAAGGCACGAGGTGCAAGCCGTGTCAGCAAGCGCCGGCCTGGGGCGGAAAGCAGGAACGAATGGGCAATCGGGAATTGCAGCAAAAGTGCTGCATTGGCAAGCCAGCTCGAAGGAGCTTCCAGCGCGCCGAAACATCGGCTCATGCCGAAATACATCTGGAAAATCATCATGCCGACGCCTGCCACGAACAGGCCATGGCACAACAGTCCGTAGAGCGCGGCGATGATCCGGCGCCTGGCAATCCCGGTGCGATGAAAGCCTACAGTTTGACGATGTGCCAAATGCCTTCCTTGCCATTGCCTGCCATGTCGCCTTTCTTTTTGTCGGCCTTGTAGAAGTAGACAGGCTTGCCGTTGTAAGCCCACTGCATCTTGCCGTTTTTGCGCTTCACCAAGGTCCAGTGTTTGTTCATCTTCTCGCCCTTCTTGCCGATGTAAGGCGGCCAGAAATCGGCGCAGAATCCGTAGCAACTTGATACGCTGCCTTTGTCCTTGTCGAAGACGTAGAGCGTCATGCCATTCTTGGCGGTGAGCACAGCTGCTTGGGCGCCAGCGGCCGAAAGCATGAGGGCGGTGAATACAAGTGCATTGCGCATCGTGATGGTTTTCATGGGTCTTTCCTATCTTTCGGTTCCCCCAAACAGGGACCGAGCTGAGTCAAGGGTTCTTCTCCTGTCCCTATGAATTTCTACGATTGTTTGTTCCGCCTTGGATCACGACGAGAAATGACGGATTTGTAATCAAAGGGCCGCCCGGTTGCCCCATGCTCATGACATCAATTGACAAAGCATTTTGATAAATTGACTGCCAATGGAGGTGTCCCATGTTTTTGAAACTCAATGCTGTTGCCGCAAAGCCACACCTGCCGGTTAACCAGGTCTGGTCGGCCATTGCTACCTATTTCCGGCAGCAAAGACAGCGCTCCCGCGACAGGCTCATTCTTTTGAACCTGAATGACCACGATCTACGCGATCTCGGGCTTACCCGACCTCGAAACAATAGATCTCATCGGACCTATTAAGAACCCGCCGGAACTGGACATCACCGTTAACTTGCGCCCGCGCCGAAAATAGGCTGTGATCAGCAATCAGCTCAATGCAAGACCATGATATTCCATGAGCTTGGATTGAGCGGCATTAGGGCGGGTGAAATGTTAAGCCGGTTAAGATGCGCGGTAGTTGCCAGCGTACTGTTTTTGGTGGTGCCCATTGTGCACGCAGCCACCCCGGCCGACACCTTGGTGATGGCAAAGAATATCGACGATATCATCACCTTTGACCCGGCCGAAGCCTATGAGTTCACCGGCATCGAAATCACCGCCAATATCTATGACCGGATCATGCGGTTTGAACCCACCGATATCAATACACTGGTGCCCGGCGTTGCTGAAAGCTACACTGTGAGCGGTGATGGCAGGACGTTTACCTTCAAAATCAGGCCAGGGCAGAAATTCGCCTCTGGCAACCCGGTGACCGCAGCAGATGCGGTTTTCTCGCTCCAGCGCGTAATAAAACTCGACAAGACTCCGGCCTTCCTCATTGGCCAACTGGGCTGGACCAAGGATAATGTCGATGAACTCGTGAAGGTCGTCGATGACGAGACCTTCCAGATCACCATCACCGAGGATTTTTCACCCTCGCTCGTTCTCAGCCTACTGTCGTCATCGGTCGGCTCGGTCGTGGACATGAAGACGGTCATGGCCCACGAGACAGCCGGCGACATGGGTTACGGCTGGCTCAGGACCAATTCCGCTGGCTCCGGCGCATACACCTTGAGAAGCTGGAGAGCCGACAAAAGCGTCGTTCTCGAGGCCAACTCGACCTATCGCGGTGGAGCTCCAGCCTTGAAGAGGGTAGTCATTCGCCATGTTGCGGAACCGTCTGCGCAAAGCCAGCTCATCCTGCGGGGCGACGTGGATATTGCCCGCGACATTGCCCCCAATCAGCTGGCCGGGGTTGCCGACAATGTGGAAGTCTCTGCCACAACGGTACCGCAGGAGAGCCTCTATTATGTTGGCCTCAACCTGAAAACCAAGCCGTTCCAGAGCCTCAAGGTGCGCCAGGCCATGCATTATCTGGTGGACTATGACGGCATGGTGAATTCATTCCTTGAAGGCAAGAAAAAGATACATCAAACCTTCTGGCCCTCGGGCCTGTGGGCCTCGCTTGACGAAAACATGTATAATTTCGATCCTGCCAAGGCCAAGGCGCTGTTGAAGGAAGCCGGCTATCCGAACGGCTTT
>JAHFPK010000365.1 GCA_023266715.1 Hyphomicrobiales bacterium
GGCACTGAAGGCGGCACGCGGCATGGGTTTGAATGTGGCTGGTGTTGATCGCCTGCGCTCAAAGCGTGGACCCGTGGTGATGGAAGTCAATTCATCGCCGGGACTTGAGGGCATTGAAAAAACAACGGGCGTGGATGTGGCCAAATCCATTCTCGAATTCCTGGAGAAGAATGCGAAGCCCGGCAAGACGCGGACGCGGGGCAAGGGATGACGCCGTTCCGGATCGGCGATTTTGAGATTGCGGCGGGCGGGCGGAAAACTATCGAGTTGCCGATCAGTGTTTTGGCCAATCACACGCCGGTCAACCTGCCGGTCCATGTGATCCATGGCACCAAGCCGGGACCCACATTCTTCCTTTCCGGCGTGGTCCATGGCGATGAAATTCTGGGCGTTGAAGTTGTGCGGCGCGTAGTGGCCCATGGCAGCCTGAAGGACATGGCGGGAACGCTTCTGGCGGTTCCGATCGTCAACACTTTTGGCTTTCTCAACCATTCGCGCTACATGCCGGACCGGCGCGATCTCAACCGCTCTTTTCCGGGCTCGGACCACGGCTCGCTTGCCTCGCTGCTGGCCGATCTCTTCATGAAGGAAGTAGTGCAGCGGTCCCAGTATGGCATTGACCTCCACACGGCGGCGCTCCACCGCACCAACCTGCCGCAAATCCGCATCGCGCCCGATGAGCCGGAGCTTCTGAAGATGGCCAAGCATTTTGCCCCGCCGGTCATCCTGATTTCCAAACTGCGCGATGGAACGCTTCGCCAATGCGCGCGCGACAAGAAGGTCAAGGTTCTGCTCTACGAGGCGGGCGAAGCGCTTCGCTTTGACGAAAGCGCTATTGAAACGGGTGTTACCGGAATTTTGCGCGTGCTGGCTTCGCTCAAAATGATTTCATTGGCACCCCACAGCGGGGTCAAGCATGCAACAGCCATCTCGCTTTCCAGCACCTGGCTGCGGGCGCCCGAGGGCGGTATCCTGCGAAGTTCCTATCCCACCGGGGCCCATGTTTCAGAAGGCGAACAGGTTGGCGAAATTTCAGGTTCCCTGGGTGATCTCGGCGTGCCGGTGATCGCAGAGGATGAAGGTATCATCATTGGGCGCACCAACCTCCCCATCGTCAACCGCGGCGACGCGCTGTTTCATCTGGCGCGAATGAAAAAATCCGAATTGGTGCAGGCGCCGCTTTTTGATGAGGACGAGATTATTTAGCAGTATTCTGACGCAATTGAAGACTTCACAAATTTCTCCATGGTCGGGCATCGACCCGACCACCCAGCCCTTCGTTCAAAGTCTGGGTGGTCGCATCAAGTGCGACCATGGAGAGAAATGGAAGCTACCTCCGCGTGAGCCCGTCGAGAATTTCCCGCACCAGGGCGTTGCCGATAGACCGTGCAACCGTTGGAACCAGTACACAATCTGTACTATCCGGCCGTTCCGATACGTGTATAGCTCCACGCGCAAAAGGAGTTCAAAATGAACACTGAAACAAAACAATCGCTTCTGAAGATCGCCCTTGCGGCCTTCGGCATCATCTTCCTGCTGATCTATCCGGTGGGATTGATATGGCCCTCAGGCTGGATCTGGCACGCTGGCCAGGGTGCCTATTACTTGCAGATGATTTGCACCGTCTATGCCGTATTGGGTGTGTATCTGATCATCGCTTCGCGTGATCCGGAAAAACACCGGAGCCTGATTTCATTCGCCATCTGGTCAAGCGTAGCTCACGGCGGGGTGATGGCGGTGCAGGCCATGACCGATGGCCATGAAATGGGGCATATGATCGGCGATGTTCCGGCACTGTTTCTTGTCGCGATCGTGCTTGGATACCTGAGTTCCGGGACATCCGCCGCCCGCGCCTGAGGAATCAGAGGGGGAGAGAGTAATTTCTCTCCCCTTAAGAGAAATGAATCTTGCCTTCGCGTCAGTCCATCCAATATCTTCTTCACACGTCAACCATTGGTAATTGATCTTACTCTTTACAGGTGACGTAGCAGCAATCCATTTGCACTTCGTTTTCTCGGCAGTTTTGTGCTCACGATATTCCCGCAACTGGCAGGAAGTTGCTGGGTGGCTCGCTTCTCCATTTTAGCCGGCAATATTATCATTTTTATTCAATAGGTTATCATGCATCAATCGATGGGCTCTTTTATGGCACAGCTCATGCAATCACTTTGATCAGTGAGTTCGCAATGCAATCGAAATGCCTGGAGGAAACCGCCGTGACAAGTAACAATGCAACTACGCAGCCTGCATCCTATCAATGGACTGACCTACATCGTCACACCACATTTTTGAGTCTGTTGCTGCTTATCGATATTGGTTTAGCAGCCATCAGCGTTTTTGATCAGTTCGATACAATTTTTCTAATAGCCGTGGCAATTTCATACGTGCTTATTGTCATCGCTACGATGTTTACCTTTGGCTACTGGATAGTACGCGCTTGCAGAAATGTCCATGTCTTGGCTAACCGGAATTTGAGATTTTCACCAGGTTGGTCTCTCGGCTGGTATTTCATTCCCATTGCCAATCTTTGGAAACCGTACCAGGCCATGCGTCAAATCTGGAATGTGAGCGAAAACCCTTCTCATAATGAAAATCGAAGCGCTCCAGCCGTAATAAAGTTCTGGTGGTTCGCCTGGATTGTTTCCAGCTTCACATGGCAGACCTACCCCGATGAATTCAACACCCCTGGGGTTTTTCAACAATTGGCAGAGATCGATATCGTTAGCATAGGAGGCTTTGCGGTTGAGACGTTTGCCACGGTCCTTGCACTCGTTATCGTCAGAAGCATCGATAGAATGCAGAAAGCGGCTCGGCTCTCGACTG
>JAHFPK010000075.1:0-5098 GCA_023266715.1 Hyphomicrobiales bacterium
CCATCGCGTGTCGCTTTCGGTGAATGGCGCTTTGGCAGCTTGCTCATGGCCGGCAGCCTAAAACAAAAGCCGCCCGGATTGGAGCGGCTTTTGCAAATCCAGAGATTTTCAACGATCAGGCAGCAGCTTTTTCTTCCAGCTTCTTGGCAATCGAGCTCTTGAGCTTGCGCGCCTTGGCGGAAAGTTCATCGCTATCAGCCTTCAAAAGAAAAGCATCCAGGCCGCCGCGATGTTCAACGGTCTTGAGTGCATTGGCGCTGACGCGGAAACGATAGGTCTGGCCCATGGCATCGCTGATCAGGCTGACATTGCACAGATTTGGCAAAAACCGGCGTTTGACCTTGTTATTGGAATGACTCACGTTGTTACCAGTCAGTGGGTTCTTGCCTGTCAACTCGCAAACTCGAGCCATAATACATACTCCGAAATATAAATGAGGCCAGACCTTGAGGGGTCCGGCTCGGTTGGCGCTTCTATAAGTGGAGAGCCAGCGCCGGTCAAGCAAAACACCGATAATTTCCAGGAAGTTTCCCCGTCTCACTTTAGGACAGTCTGGTTAACGACGGCCCCAGAAAATCTCCCTAAACCCTTGCAACAGAACCGGATTTTAGTAGCAAGCCGCAATCCGGCCACTACATCTTGCCAGAACAAACAGTGAAAGTATGGCAATCCGCGATTCGCCCACCTTCTGTTCTCAAACCAGAACGCTTCGTTAACAGGAAATGTCCAATTCACTTGATGGGCTTTACCCTTCGTTAGCAGGTGGAAACAAACCTTAAGACAAAAGCTGAATTTTTTGTGACCTCGGTCCCCGAGCCCAATCCAACACAGAATCAGCAGCCCTCGAATCCCCGGAATCACCCAGGAACATAAAATGAATCCGTCATGAGTCAGCGATTCGGTCAGGCTTCGTTCTGCTTTGAATCCAAAACATAACCACCTGAATCATTCCGGCACATCTAGCTTGGCAGGATATTCTGGTTCAGGCGGAACACATTTTCGGGATCGTATTTGCGTTTCACTTTTTGAAGCCGCCCATAGGCCTCCGCACCAAAGGCATCGTGCACGAGATTTGTTCCTTCTCCATGTCCGGGGAAGTTGAGATAAAGCCGACCCGTCGAGTGGCGCTGCATGTCATCCCAGAATTTGCGGACCCAACTAATGTTAGCATCATCATCTGAGGCGCTGGACCAGATAGCGTCCAGGCTCAGCATAAAGGGCATGGAACGGTCACCAAATGCTGTAGCATCAGCAGCCACGCGCTGAACCGCGCCTCCGAATTTCCAGATGGAGGCAAAGGTCATTTCGGAGGGGCGCTGCGCCATGCGCGACATGATCTCATGGATGACATCGCCATCGAGGCCTTTGAGGTAGGTTGATTTCCAGTAGCAACGGTCGCGGCCCTTGGGGAAAAGCCCGTCGTAGAGCGTTTGGATGGTGCGATAGGGCATGCGGCCACTGAAATCGACCAGCGGTTCGCCAAAACTGCGCAAGGGCTGCACCACGCGCTCGCCTTCATCTGCCGGTCCATCATAGACATGGGCAAAGGCCACAACGCGGTGGCCCCAGGCATGTTCGGGAATTGAGGGGTCCTGCGGCAGCGTCGAGAATTCGGCAAGTCCACTGAGCCTGTCAGGTGCTGTCTTCATGAAGTCACGCCAGAGTGGAATGATTTCATCGGCCCGCTCTTCCGGATAGGCAGGGCCACAGAACATGAGTTCCGGCTCGATTGCGTGCAGCTTGAACTCGAAGCTGACAGCCACACCGAAATTGCCACCGCCGCCGCGCAACGCCCAGAACAACTCCGGGTTTTCGGTTTCGCTGGCATGGACCAGTTTGCCGTCGGCGGTCATGATATCGGCGGCCAGCAGATTGTCGCAGCTCAGACCATGGCTACCGCGCAGCCAGCCGATGCCGCCGGAAAGCGTGAGGCCCGCCACACCCGTGGCCGAGATCAGGCCACCGGGTGTGGCACGTCCAAAGGGCGTGGTCGCCGCATCGACGTCGCCCCATGTGGCACCGCCTTCGACGATGGCGTGATCAAGACCGGGCACCAAACGCACCCCATTCATCGCCGACATGTCAATCATCAGCCCACCGTCGCAAACCGCATAGCCCGCCACATTATGTCCACCCGAACGGATAGCGATGGCAAGGCCATGTTCACGGGCAAAACTAACCGATGCTGCGACATCGGCGGCATTCCGGCAGCGCGCGATCAGTGCCGGTCGGCGCTCAATCATGCCATTCCAGACCACGCGCGCGTCATTGTACGAAGGACTTGACGGGTCCAGCACCTCGCCGCGCAATTGCGCGCGAAAGCCTTCGACTTGCACGGTTGTGGTCAGCCGGGATTTGTCATGAGCCATGATCCAGTCCTCCAGATTGGAAAAAAGATTAGTTCAATCCGCACGGAGGGACTAAAGTTGAAATAGTTGAAAAGCGGTCATTTCTGCCATGGTAGTACAGAGCAGCCCTCTGAATGTTGCAATCCTTGCGATGCCCGAGGTGACGGCCTCGACGCTTTTCGGGATGTTTGATCTATTGTCCTCGCCGGGCAAGGATTTCGATTTCATCACCCATGGTGTGGCTGGCGAGGCGCATATGCGTCCCTATGTAGTGGCGCGCGAACGTGGCGGTTTTCTCGCGGCAAACGGCATCTGGGTCAGACCCGATTATGATCTTCGCGATTGTCCGCAACCCGACATCATCTGCATTCCGGACTTTTTCGTCCAGCCCGGAGCGAGCATCGCCGGACAGTATGATTCCGAGGTGCAATGGCTGAAGCGCGCCCATGACGCCGGAACCATGCTGGCCAGTGCCTGTTCCGGTGCAGTGCTGCTCGGCGAGGCGGGCCTGCTCACCAACCGAGAGGCAACGATTCATTGGGGCTACGTTGCAACCCTCGTCAACAATTATCCGGGCGTAAAGGTGAAGCCAAGCCAGTCACTGGTGCTGAGTGGCGAGGCCCAACGCATCATCATGGCCGGTGGCGGGTCGAGCTGGCAAGATCTGGCACTCTATCTTATCGCCCGTTTCGTTGGCCTCAAGGAAGCGATGGAAGTCGCCAAGGTCTACATGCTGCAATGGCACGACCTCGGCCAGCAACCGTTCGCTGCACTGATGGGATTCCGACAGACCGAAGATGCGGTGATTAACCGATGCCAGGAATGGATTGCCACCAATTACCGAACACACTCGCCCATTGCCGCTATGACAGAATGGTCCGGCCTGCCGGAACGCTCCCTTGTGCGCCGCTTCACCAAGGCCACCGGCATGACGCCACTCGACTACGTGCATGCCCACAGGCTTGAGGAAGCCAAACAAATGCTGGAAACGGGTGATCTTCCGGTGGAAGCCATCGCCAACGAAGTGGGCTATGAGGACACAAGTTTCTTCGGTCGGCTATTTCGCCGAAAAGTTGGCTTGACTCCAGCCCAATACCGCCTGCGTTTCGGCTCTCTGCGCCGGGTTCTTGCCCGAATTTAGTTTAATTTGGGTTTGCACATCACGCTTTCAAGCACTACTTTGTGACCATGCCGCCAATTCACACTGTCACCGCCGTGTTGGGCCCCACCAATACTGGCAAAACCCATTTGGCCGTGGAGCGGATGCTGGCCCATGGCGGCGGCATGATCGGTCTGCCGCTCCGGCTTCTGGCCCGTGAAATCTATGACCGCGTACGGCTCAAAGTGGGTGACCACGCGGTGGCACTTGTAACGGGTGAAGAGAAGATTATTCCGGCAGTGCCGCGCTATTGGGTGGCAACCGTTGAAGCCATGCCGCCTGACATCGAAGTGCCATTCCTCGCCATCGACGAAGTCCAGCTCTGCGCCGATTTCGAACGCGGCCACGTCTTCACCGACCGCGTTTTGCATCGGCGTGGCACCGACGAAACCATGCTTCTGGGGGCTGCCACCATGAAGCCCATTCTCGAGGCGATGCTGCCTAAAACCAGCTTTATTTCGCGGCCGCGTTTCTCCAAGCTCACCTATGCGGGTGTGAAGAAAATGACACGGCTTCCCAGAAGGTCGGCCATTGTCGCCTTCTCGGCTGAAATGGTTTATGCCGTGGCCGAACTCGTCCGCCGGCAAAACGGTGGAGCCGCCGTTGTGCTCGGCGCCCTGTCGCCGCGCACCCGCAACGCGCAGGTAGCGCTCTATCAATCGGGTGATGTGGATTATATCGTGGCAACCGATGCCATCGGCATGGGCCTCAACATGAATGTCGATCACGTGGCCTTCGCCGCAACCCGCAAATATGATGGTTTCCAGTACCGCAAGCTTAACCCCGGCGAACTCGGCCAAGTCGCAGGCCGCGCCGGCCGCTATATGAATGACGGCACCTTTGGCAGCACCGGTGAAGCGGAAGCCTTCGACCAGGAAACCATCAACCGCCTTGAGAATCACAACTTCGATAGCATTCGCTCGCTTCAATGGCGCAACCCGGAGCTCGATTTTGGCTCCCTTGAGCGCCTGCACCGGAGTCTCGCAACGCTGCCAAAACACAATGGCCTCACACGGGCCCAGGCCGGACCCGATATTCAGGCGCTGGAAGCCGTATCGCGGGATTCCACCTATGCTGATCTCGCCAAGTCAAAAATTGAAGTGGAGCTCCTCTGGTCGGCCTGCCAGATGCCCGACTACCGCAACATTTCTCCCGCCGAACACGCCCATCTCGTGGGCCGCGTATTCCAGTTCCTTGCAAGCCGGCCCGGATATATTTCCGAGGACTGGTTCTCGCGGCAATTGCAGCATTGTGAAAATATCGAAGGCGATCTTGATACGCTCTCCAATCGCATCTCCCATGTCAGAACTTGGACCTTCATTGCAAATCGTGGGCACTGGCTGAAAGCGCCCCTCTATTGGCAGCAGCGCGCCAGGGAGATAGAAGATAAGCTGTCAGATGCGTTGCATGAAAGGCTAACCCAGCGTTTCATTGATCGCAGGACCAGTGTATTGATGCGCCGCCTGGCACAAAAGGAAGAGTTAATGTCGAGTGTTGAAGAAGATGGCGCCATTCATGTTGAAGGCGAGTATGTGGGTCGCATCAAGGGTTTCAATTTTATTCCCGATGGTACAAATGAAAGCCAGGAACA
>JAHFPK010000075.1:5198-10188 GCA_023266715.1 Hyphomicrobiales bacterium
CTTCTGCTCTGGGCCCTGCAGTTGAAAAGAGTTGGCACGCTGGATCTGACGGCACTTCCCATACCCCCGGGCCAAGGCCTTACCTCGGCAGTTTTCGACCGCTCAACACCGCGAGGATTTTACGGCGTCTGCGGCTATCGCATTTGCGGCTCACGGGTCGTGCGCATCGATATGCTGGAACGCCTCGCCGACCTTGTGCGCGAGCGGGTTTTCTGGCGCGCCCGTTTCCCCGATGAAGTGCGCCCTTCCGGTTCCGTTGAGGGCGGCGGCTTTATGGTCGTAGCCGACATGATGTCGCTCGTCGGTTGCTCCGGCGAAGAATTCGAAGGCATCCTGCGCAGCCTTGGCTTCCGCATGCAAAAGAAAAAAATCAAGCGCCCCGCCACCCCTGCCGCTCCGGCGGAAGCAACGAGCTCTCCTGCACAAACTGAAACCAAGTCGGAACCCGCAGCAGTCGCAGTGTCTGCACCTGAGCCGGTAGTAACAACAGTCGCGGAGACTGAGTCCATTGCAACGGTTGAAGAACCCACTTCGCTTCCCGTTGAACCTGCTCTTGAAGAGGTTGAAATCGAGGTCTGGTGGCCAAGGGATACGGGCCCGTTCCGCCACAGGCCGGAAGCCAAGGCCCACCACAGGCCCCAACCCAAATCAAAAGACCAAAAAGAACGTCCGCAAAGGCCTGAGCGTAAACACCAGGCGAATGAGCGAAATGAACGCCGCGAAGAGCCCAAGCGCCGGCCCGAAAAGCCCCTGGATCCCAATTCGCCCTTTGCCGTCCTGGGTGCCCTCAAGGCACAAATGATGGGCAAGAAAAACTGACGCAACGCCTCGACAAGTGGCTTTGGTTTGCCCGTGTTGTGAAGCAACGCACCATGGCCTCCGCCCTCGTTGAAGAGGGCCACGTTCGCCTGAACCGGGCAAAGGTCACAAAACCCGCCCATCCGGTGAAACCCAATGATGTTTTGACCATTGCCATCCACGACCACATCCGGGTCCTGCGCGTGGTTGATGTGGGCATTCGCCGCGGGTCCTTTGCGCAAGCATGCCAGCTATACGAAGACCTCTCGTCTCCCCCTTCACGCGACGAAAAAGACCGTGCATAAGGCAGAAAATATTGCTAAACATCGTTCGTTATAAAGAACAACTGGACCGTCATGACCTACATCGTCAATGATAACTGCATTAAATGCAAATATATGGACTGCGTTGAAGTCTGCCCTGTGGACTGCTTCTACGAGGGCGAAAACATGCTGGTCATCCATCCCGATGAATGCATCGATTGTGGCGTTTGCGAGCCGGAATGCCCGGTTGACGCGATTAAGCCTGACACCGAGTCCGGTCTCGAAAAGTGGCTCAAGATTAACGCGGAATATGCGCCAAAGTGGCCCAATATTTCAATCAAGCGCGACCCGCCAGCCGACGCCAAGGAATTTGAGGGCGTGGAAGGAAAATTCGAGACCTATTTCTCGGAAAACCCCGGCGAAGGCGATTGAATTCATTAACCATCTTGTGAATAACGCAGGGCTTCAATGCCAAGATAGACCGTACACGGATATATCACGCTTTAATTTTCCTTAAAATCGTGGTATACTCATTTCTAATGTGAACAATACCCCTGCAAGTCATAAAACCCGGGCCCCCAAAGCTCGGTTATTTTTTCGCCCGAATGGCGGCGAAACCGGGGTTTAGCAAAGGCGAAGGACAAAAATGAAAAAAACCGTCAAAAAGGCAGCTCTGGCAAAGAAGGCAGCCCATACCAAGAAGTCGGTTGCAAAGGCAAAAACTGCAACCAAGGCCAAGGCTGTGGCCGCGAAAGCCAAGTCAAAAGTTGTTAAGGCGAAACCGAAGGCGAAGGCCACTCCCGTTGCAAAGCCCATCGCCAAGAAGACGATCCTGACAAAGGTTACAGGCCATCTTAAGTCGGCCAAGCCGGTCCATGCCCATGTGACCCCGGCACCTGTGGCAAAGCCCGTAGCCGTTGCCGCAAAGCCCGTGGCCGCGCCAGTTGCCGTCGTTGCAAAGCCGGTGGTTGCCGCTGCTCCCGCGGCGCCAAAGAAGCTCGCCTTCAAGATTGGCGAACAGGTCGTCTATCCCGCCCATGGCGTTGGCCGGATCACCGCCATTGAAGAGCAGGAAATCGCCGGCTCAAAGCTTGAGCTCTACATCGTTGATTTCGAGCGCGAGAAGCTGCGCCTCAAGGTTCCAACCAACCGCGCCGAGCAGAAGGGCATGCGTCGCCTGGCTGACCGCGGCCTGATCGAGCATGCCATGAAGGTTATCCGTGGCCGCGCCCGTATCAAGCGCACCATGTGGTCAAGGCGCGCCCAGGAATATGATGCGAAGATCAATTCCGGCGATCTCATCGCGGTCGCCGAAGTCGTGCGCGATCTCTACCGCTCCGACCGCCAGCCCGAGCAATCCTATTCGGAACGCCAGCTGTTCGAGCAGGCCCTGCTCCGCATGGCCCGCGAGCTTGCTGCGGTCCGAAAGGTTGATGATGACCAGTCCGTAAAGGAACTGTCTGAATTCCTCGCCAAGAACGCCAAGCGCGCCCAGGCCGCCGGCGAAAAGGCCGAGGAAGAGGCCTCCGCCGAAGAAGCCGCATAAGAATTTTTCCAAGACCTCTAAAGATGGGCCCGGTTTCAAACCTGGGCCTTTTCTTTTAGGCGCATTCCAAACTATAAGGGCATTCGCGAGGTCCCGTAGCTCAGTTGGATAGAGCATCAGTTTCCTAAACTGAGGGCCACTGGTTCGAATCCAGTCGGGGCCGCCAATAATTTCAATAGATTAGGTTAATTTATAATTCACTCAGATTTTGACTAGCAACCAATTGGCAACCAGTTGCACGGGTTTTTCAGGTCTGCGCGGGGAATTGCCGATGTTAGGAACTCTGCCCTGCCACCCTATGATAAATCTGGATATAGCCATACTCGGGCACGAGCCGGCGCTCGACGTTGCGTCGTTCGATGATCTGCTGGCTAAACTCCACTCCCAGTTGACGCACGGAATGCCAGGCGACGGTGCAAAGACGGAGCGTGACTTCACCTTCAAGACGCAACCAGAAGCTCAAAGGCAAGTCCTTTGCATTTGGCAGTTCCAATAGCGCTCCGTCTTGCGAGAAGTCGCGCACGATGCAGCTCAATTGTTCTGTTTGACGTGGGTGGGTTATCACAGCCCGCGTATAGACAGCGCGCCGCGAAGAACTGCGTCGTTCAACGAAGTGATCGTCCGTCGTCATTGACTAATCCAAACCCAAAACTTTCTATGGCGTAAGCCTACTGGTGATACCTGAAACTGTCCTTATTAATTTTGCTAAAATTGTTTGAAAGAGCCTCGGAATGTATGAAGTCCTTGTGCTGGAATCGCGTTCGAAGTTTTCAAATCTCTAGCCACAAAAGCCCCGCCACCTTCCAGTAACGGGGCCCGGCCGCGATATTCAAATACCTGCAGCCATTGCCCTTAGTGTGACCTGGGGCAAGAACACCGACAACTCCATCATGTGATCCGCATTGTCAAATATTGCTCCAGCCAGCTTCAAGTTTTTTTTAAACCAGCTTGCATCTTGTCGCCGCGCTGCCATGCAAAATCCAATGGGAACATCTTCTTTGCTGTCATGCTACTGTGAGTTGGTTGCCATCCTCAGTGGCAACCTATTCGGCCTATGGCCCTAGAGGGCGTACATCTCCCCAGATGCTCTAGTGCCATAGCATCGAGAGGCAAAAGCCAATGACCGACACAAATGGCGAAGAGGTACCGACTCCTGTTGGTCAAGAGACCGTCTTGGTTGTCGAGGATGACAAAGGCTTGCGGCCCGTAGTAATACGCCAGCTTAAGGACCTGGGGTATCGCGTGATGGAGGCACAAGTCGGTTCTTCTGCGCTCAGAACTCTCGAAAGTGATCAAGTCGATCTGTTATTCACTGACATAGTCCTGCCAGGCGGATGGAGCGGTTACACCATTGCCAAACACGCATCGATGCGCCGGCCAGCGTTAAAAATACTGTTCACTTCGGGCTTCCCGGAAATGAAGCTTGACGGCAATGACGAAGTCTTATCAAGACGTGTCCCGTCAATGCCACCTTGAATATCCTAGCTCCATTTTTATGCGTGGGTCGGTGGACGAAGATGACTTCCTGCACTTTTCTAACTTTGGAGGGGACGCTTCCTTTCGCATTAAGAGCCTTCCCAACGAAGAAATTTTGACTCCGGGAAAAATCAAAGCTGAGTTTGTAAAAAAGACCCACTCAATCTTGGTTTACGACCAAGAAAAAGATGATTTTTTGTTGCTGTCCGGCTTTCAAAGCGAGAACATTTTTTATTCAAAGATTGCACTGTCAGAAGATAGAAAACAACTTTACGTCCTGCACATTTCCTATCCGATCTCGGACAAAGCGTTTGATGGCATCGTCCTGAGAATGGCCTGGTCGTTTCGCGCGAAAGGATCCCGGCTATCCTTGTTAAAGATCGGGGGTTAAACCGCGGCTGGAAAGCTTCTTTTCAATGCCCGCGTCGGCTAACCTTGGTTTTTTCAGATCCACCGATCACGAATGGACAAGTTTTTCGAGATCGGTGCTTGCCATCAATTCATTCCCTCAGTACGGGGTGAATCTGCAAGCATGCGAAGTGTTTCCGCTGTGATCTCAGGTCCGATCGAGTTCGGTGCGCCGGCATGCTCCCAGGAAAGTGCCACGGTGATTTGTATTGCTGTAAATTGGTACCGGTTTACAATTAAGTTGTTAATTTGTTTCAGTTCAGTGGTGGCTCTTAATCAGCGGGTCCTAGGTTCGAGTCCTCCTGCGCCCACCAATAATTTCTGATACTTAGCAAAAGGGCAACGCTTTCGCCATCACCGCTCGCTGAAGGCTGGCCCAGATACCCTGAAAACTGGTTTGAGGATATAGCGCAGGAATGATTTGGCGCCGATCACGATCTCGGCGGAGACGACCATACCCGGAGAAACCCTGGCATGGCCGGGAAGTTCCAGCTCGTCG
>JAHFPK010000076.1 GCA_023266715.1 Hyphomicrobiales bacterium
CACAGGCCCGCCATGCATGCCGATTCGCTTGCCATCAACGGCAACAGGATTAGCGCCGTGGGATCTAACGAGGATGTCAAAGCGCTCAAGGACAAGCGTACGCGGGTCATCGACGCCCAGATGAACACCGTTATGCCCGGCATCATCGAGAGCCATATTCACCTGCTTAGTGGTGCCGTTGAACTCGATAGCCTGACGATAAACAATATCAAGGGCTTGTCCGCCGTATCGGACTCAATTCATGAATATGCCAAAGCCAGCCCAACGGCCCGCATCATAATCGCCTATGGCGCTTCTCACGTTTCGCTTGGCGACGATGTTCCAATCACGCGCCAGGTCTTGGACACCATAATTTCTGATCGTCCTTTGGCGCTCATTTGCTTTGACCATCATACCATTTGGGCCAACACCAAGGCGCTTGAAACCGCTGGGCTCCTGCATGGCGCCAGCCTGCCCCCTGGTAATGAAATCGTCATGGGTAGTGACGGTCTTGCAACAGGCGAGCTCCGCGAAGCTGCAGCCTTTGCACCCCTTCTCCGACTCACTGCCACCGGCGGGCGCGAATGGCTCGGCATGGTAACGGGGGCGAATCCTGTACCACCAGCCAGTGCCGCCGAACGCCTCATTGATCAGCGCTTCATGAAACGCGGACTGGATTATTGTGCCTCCCTCGGCATCACCTCCATCCACAACATGGATGGCAACTGGTATCAGCTTGAACTGCTGAAGGCACTGCACGACAACAACGAACTCATCGCTCGCGTTGAAGTGCCATTTCATCACAAAAATTTCTTTGAAACTTCCCGCGTCGATGAAGCCGTTGAAATGCGCAATCAGTATCAGAGCGACATGCTGCATTCAGGCCGCGTCAAGATCTTCATGGATGGCGTACTCGAATCCATGACTGCTTTGATGCTCGATGATTACCCCGGTTTTCAAGGGGAACGCGGCGCACCGCTGTTCACCGCGCAGCAATTCAATGAAGTCGCAACCCGCGCCGATAAGCACAAGCTGCAAATCAGCGTCCATGCCATCGGGGATGGCGGCGTGCGCCGCACATTGGATGGCTATGAAGCAGCGCGTAAAGCAAACGGCGCGCGTGAATCGCGCCACCGCATCGAACATATCGAGGTGATCGACAAGGCCGATATTCCGCGCCTCAAACAATTAGGTGTGATCGGATCGCTGCAGCCCATCGTTGGGCTTGGCGTTCCAGGCAATCCGCTGGAACCCTGTCTCAGCCGCATTGGTGACAAGCTTCCGCAATCCTATGCGTGGCAGACGTTGCGTGAAACCGGTGCAACAATTGCCTTCTCCTCCGATTGGCCCATATCTCCTCTTAATCCCTTCCTCGGCATCCAGTCCGCCATGACCGCTGTTCCATTATCGCCCGCATGCAAGCCGCAAGCCCAATCCCTGTTGGATGCACTCGACAGTTTCACCGCGGCAGGCGCCTATGCGGAATTCGCCGAAGTGAAAAAAGGGAAACTGATGCCCGGCATGTTGGCAGATGTGATCGTACTTGATGGAGATATTGAATCTACGCCCGCCCAGCAGATTTCAACTCTGAAACCCGTTCTCACCATCTGCGATGGCCGTGTAACTTTTGAAAGATAGCGTGGTTCAGGCGCTTCTGAGTTTTTCGACCTCGACAAGGGCCGCCCTCGTCTCCCGCACAATGGTTTCAACCAGGTCCCGCGCCACAAAGCTGTGGCCATTGCGCACGAGAAGCTCCAGATTCTCGCAGGCCTTGCCGGCGCGCCGGGCTCCCAAACTCGAGACTACCGATTTCAGCCCATGGGCGGCATTGGCTAAAGCACCCACATCCTGCGAACCGGCAATGCCCTCAATCTCCGCCAGTCTCGCCGGAACTTTTTCGACAAAATGGTTCGCGACCCGCTTGAACAGGGCTTCCGTGCCGCCAATTGCCTTCAGTTCGGCAATGACATTCAAATCTATGATATTGCTGGCAGAAGTTTCCATTGAAAGGGTCCTATCCATTGCAGAAATTTCAAACTCTGGATTCCGACCTTAACCATGGAATCTTAAGGGAGGTTTTTGCCGCACCGCCGGATTGGAGGAATTAGTTAAAGGAAAAATTATCGCTTTATTGGAGGTACCCCCGCCGCAATTCCTATTGCGTTCTCTAATCGTTCCAGATTAGATGCACCATGGCCAAATCAGCATCAAGTTTCGTCTGCCAGTCCTGCGGTGCCGTTTCATCCAAATGGGCCGGGCGCTGCGACAATTGTGGCGAATGGAACAGTATTATTGAAGAAAAGGGGGCTGCCCCCGTCTCAGGCGCCAGGGGCGCAAGCCTGCCTAAGGGAAAGGCCTCGCGCCTTGTGGGTCTCCGTGGTGAAAGCCCATCCCCGCCCCGTGTTCAAACCGGAATAGCCGAACTGGACCGCGTCGCAGGCGGAGGCTTCGTTCCCGGTTCCGGCGTCCTGATTGGCGGCGATCCCGGCATAGGCAAATCCACCCTGCTCCTCCAAGCTTTGGCCTCACTGGCCCGCCGGGGTGAACGCGTCATTTATGTTTCCGGCGAAGAAGCAATAGCCCAAGTGCGCCTGCGTGCCCAACGCCTGGGGCTTGATGATGCTGCCGTATTGCTCGCCACTGAAACCAATGTTTCAGATATTCTGGCCACCCTGAATGAAGGACCACCTCCGGTCATTGCCGTAATCGATTCCATTCAAACACTCTGGTCGCCGGTTATCGAGGCCGCCCCAGGCACGGTGTCCCAGCTCAAGGCAGGCTCGGAAGCGCTGGTGCGTTATGCCAAGCAAAAAGGCACCGCCATGCTGCTCGTCGGCCACGTCACCAAGGATGGTCAAATTGCCGGACCCAAAGTCATCGAGCACATGGTGGATACTGTCCTCTATTTCGAAGGCGACCGCGGCCACCAGTACCGCATTCTGCGCGCCGTTAAAAACCGCTTCGGCCCCACCGATGAAATTGGCGTCTTTGAAATGTCTGATGGCGGCCTCAGGGAAGTGACTAACCCTTCCAAACTCTTCATGGGTTCCGGTGACAGGCCAACGCCTGGAACTGCGATCTTCGCTGGCATGGAAGGCACAAGACCGCTCCTCATGGAAGTGCAGGCCCTTGTTTCGCCCTCACCTCTTGGAACACCCCGGCGCACCACCGTAGGCTGGGATTCCAACCGGCTCGCCATGATCCTGGCCGTGCTGGAGGCTCGCGCCGGCGTTATCATTGGCGCCAATGATGTTTACCTTAATGTTGCAGGCGGCCTCAAAGTGCGCGAACCCGCCGCAGATTTGGCGGTGGCCGCGGCGCTGCTCTCTTCATTGACCGGAACTATCATTCCTCATGGCACGGCGGTCTTTGGCGAAGTGGCGCTTTCCGGCGCAATACGGCCAGTCGGCCAGACCGAGGCCCGCCTTAAGGAAGCCCAAAAGCTGGGCTTGAGAGAAGCCGTCATCGCTTCGGCCACGGAACCCACGAATTTCAAGGGCTTGAAAGTGAAGTCAATTGAAACCATTTCCGATCTTGTGGCCTGGACCGGTGCACAAGACAAAGGCTTGCGACGAATCGTCTAGATCAGTTTGCAAAAGCTGCCTATAAGGTGCTCATCCACAGCATGTTGCGGCAAAGTTGCTCGACTTTGCTGAGAATAACATGCTTCAAGTTAACGAGTTGGCGCGAATTCTTTTCGCTTGGGTTTGCAACCAGACGGGAAGCGCGCTAATGGCCACGGGAAAGATTCATGCCCTTCCAATTGCTCGACCTCATACTTTTCGGTATCATGCTGATCTCCGGCCTCTTGGCCCTGATGCGCGGCTTCACCCGGGAAGTTCTCTCACTCGTGGCCTGGGGCGCTGCAGCCGTTGCCGCCTATTTCGCAATCAAGCAACCGGCCCTGCTTGATCTCGCCATGCCCTACGTGGACAAGGCCATACTGGCGCAAATCGCCATAGGTGCCATTGCTTTCATCATCACGCTCATCGTCGTTTCGCTCATCAGTGTGAAAATTTCCGATTCGGTTGTGGACTCTTCCGCCGGCGCTTTTGATCGCACCCTTGGTTTTCTCTATGGCCTGGCCCGTGGCTTTGTTCTCGTGGCTATCGCCTATCTGTTCTATGGCTGGCTCTTGCCCTTCGATAAGCAGGAAGACTGGGTGCGCAATGCATCGTCCCTTCCGGCCATAAAATACGTAGGTCAAACCCTTCTTGATTTCATGCCGCCGGACATTGCTGAAACATTGTCCAATACCGCGCTCATGAAAAATCCCGATGGCCCGCCAAGCACCACTGAGCAACCTGCCCCCGGCGCCGCCAAACCTGAAACCAGTTATCAGTCCGGCGAAACCCAGGGACTTGATAATCTTATTGAGGGCACCGGCAACGCCGCACAACAACCCGAATTTGGACAAAGCACCGGCCAATGAACTCAGATTTTGATATCGACGGCGACCGCTTACGCGAAGAATGCGGTGTCTTCGGAATTTATGGCCACCCCGATGCGGCAGCCCTGACGGCTCTTGGCCTTCATGCGCTTCAACATCGTGGCCAGGAAGCTGCCGGCATTGTATCCTTTGATGGCGAGCGGTTTCATGCCGAAAGGCGCATGGGCCTGGTTGGCGATCATTTCTCCAGCGAAAAAATCATCAATCGCCTGCAGGGTCGTTCTGGTCTTGGCCATGTCCGCTATTCCACCACGGGCGAAACCATCCTGCGCAATGTGCAGCCGCTTTTTGCCGAACTTTCTGCGGGCGGCCTGGCGGTTGCCCATAATGGCAACATCACCAACGGCCTGACGCTGCGCCGCGAACTCATTTCCCAAGGCGCCATTTGCCAATCCACCTCCGATACGGAAGTCATCCTGCACCTCGTTTCGCGCTCGAAAAAAGCCCGCATTGTGGAGCGCTATATCGATGCCCTGCGCAGTCTGGAAGGCGCCTATGCCCTCGTTGCCCTTACCAATAAGAAACTTATTGGCGCCCGTGATCCCCTCGGCATTCGCCCGCTCATGCTGGGTGAACTGAACGGGGCCTACATTCTCTGCTCTGAAACCTGTGCGCTCGATATCATCGGGGCGAAATTCGTCCGCGAAATCGAAAACGGCGAAGTTGTGGTGATTTCGGAAGACGGCATTGAGTCCCATCGCCCCTTCCCCAAACAGCAGGCCCGGCCCTGCATCTTTGAATACATCTATTTCTCCAGGCCGGATTCAATCCTCGGCGGACGTTCCGTTTATGAAGTCCGCAAGGAACTTGGCAAACAGCTGGCACTTGAAGCCCCCGTTAACGCCGATGTTGTTGTTCCCATTCCAGACTCAGGCGTGCCCGCCGCTTTGGGCTACGCCCAGCAAACTGGCATTCCCTTTGAACTTGGCATTATCCGCAATCACTATGTGGGCCGCACCTTCATTGAACCCACCCAGACCATCCGTTCCCTTGGCGTAAAGCTCAAACACAATGCCAACCGTGCTGTGGTTGCCGGCAAGCGCGTGGTCCTGATCGATGATTCCATTGTGCGCGGTACCACCTCGGTAAAGATCGTTCGCATGATGTATGAAGCAGGCGCCCGCGAAGTGCACATGCGCATTTCAAGCCCGCCGATCAGGTTTCCGGATTTCTATGGCATCGATACGCCCGAACAGAAATCGCTGCTGGCGGCCACCCATACGCTGGAGGAAATGCGCAAGTTTATCGGCGTCACTTCGCTATCTTTCATCTCTATTGAGGGCGTTTACCGGTCAACGGGCTTTGCCGGTCGCGATGCCCATCGGCCGCAATTTACCGATCATTGCTTCACCGGCGATTATCCTACCCACCTCACCGACATCATCGGCGAATCCGCCAAGCAGCAGCTCTCGCTTCTGGCCGAAGCTGGTTGAGACCATGGCGAAGCAGTTGGAAAACCGTGTGGCCGTTGTCACCGGTGCCTCGCGCGGGCTTGGTCGCGCCATTGCCCTGACGCTGGCAAAGGAAGGAGCCCACATCATTGCCCTCGCCCGCACCCAGGGCGGACTTGAAGAACTGGATGATGAGATTAAGGACATTGGCGGCTCGGCCACGCTTGTCCCCTCGGACATCAAGGACTATGCGGCATTAGACCGTCTCGGTGCCGCCATTTTCGAACGCTGGAAGAAGCTTGATGTCTTGATCGGCAACGCCGGCATTCTTGGCAAACTCTCCCCCCTCGGTCATATTGATCCAAAGGTTTTTGACGATGTCATGGCCGTGAATGTAACGGCCAACTGGCGGCTCATCCGCTCGCTTGATCCACTGCTGCGCGCCACCGATGCCGGCCGCGCCGTGTTTGTAACTTCGGGAGTAGCCCAGAATCCCTTGCCCTATTGGGGTCCCTATTCAATTTCAAAAGCAGCGCTCGAGGCAATGGTTCGCACCTATGCCGCCGAGAATAATTCAACCGCAGTATGCGCCAATTGCTTCAGCCCCGGTCCAACACGCACCAAAATGAGGGCGCAAGCCATGCCCGGTGAGGACCCGGAGACGCTGCCGACGGCAGAAGAAGTAGCAGCACAAATTTTGCCGCTTTGCCTTTCGTCGCTTCAGGACAATGGATGCGTGTTCAGGCGCACGCCGCAGGGATTGGCGAAGGTCTCTCCATGAGCCGGCAAGCCATCATCGAGGCCCTGCTCGCGGCGCGGCTTTCCGGCGAGAAACTCAATTCCTACCCGGGTCCAACGCCCTCCAGCATGGCGGAAGCCTTTGCCATTCAATCGGCGGTCCGCACCGCAATGAGTTGGACTCATGCAGGCTGGAAAATCGGCTGCACCAGTGAGCGCGCACAAAAAGCACTACATACCGATGGACCTTTTCCCGGACCGCTTTATCGCGAGAGGGTGTTTGCATCCGGTGCCCATGTCCAGACGCTTCCAAGCAACAGCCGCACGACGGAACCGGAAATTGCTTTCACCATGGCCAACGACCTGCCCGCACGGGGTGAAGCCTGGTCAGTTGATGAAGTCCTGTCGACCGTGGCAACCGTTCATCCAGCCATCGAAATTGTCAATCCGCGCCTGCCCAAAGGCTTCAATGATGTTGTTGAATGGTATGTTGCCGATGGCGGCCTCAGTCATGCACTTGTTCTAGGCGGCGGCACAAAACCGCCGGGCCGCGCTGACCTTGCAAAAATCACCAACCGTGTCGTCATCAACGGCCAGAATAAATATACAGGTCTGGGCGCCAATGCCCTGGGCGGGCCCGAACTGGCTCTTACTTGGCTTGCAAACGACCTGATCAAGAAGGGCTTGTTTTTGCGAGGCGGCGACATTGTGACAACCGGTGTCATCACCGAAGTTTTCGATACCCAAATTGGCGATCATGTCGAAGCAGCCTATGACCTTATCGGCAAGGTTTCTGTCCAGCTTTGAATTGTGGCTTCACTTGTCCTTGTCAAAAGGATTCTTGCCCCCGCGCAGGCTGAAGCGAATGGGAACTCCGGCAAGATCAAAATCCCTGCGCAACGTGTTCATCAGGTAGCGTTTGTAGCTGTCCGGCATCTTGGACATCTGGTTTCCAAAGACTGCAAATGTCGGTGGCCTTGAACTCGCCTGCGTTGCATAGCGAATCTTGATGCGCCGTCCCGATGGCGCAGGCGGCGGATTACGTTCAACAGCAGACTCAAGCCAGCGGTTGAGTTGCGATGTGGTAATGCGCGCGCTCCAGCGGTCAACGGCTTCAAATACCGCCTTCATCATCTTGTCAACGCCACGCTCCTGCTTCGAGGATATCGTAACAACGGGAACGCCACGGATTTCCGGCAGCACATCCTCAAGGTCGCTATGGACCTCGGCAAGTTTCTTCTGCTTGTCTTCGACCAGGTCCCATTTGCTCAAGGCAAGCACAATGGCGCGCCCCTCCGTTGCCACAAGATCGGAAAGTGCCAGATCCTGCCGCTCGATCACCATCGAGGCGTCGATGAGCACAACCACGCAGTCAGCAAAGCGTATGGCGCGCAGGGCATCGGAAACCGCTAGTTTTTCAATCTTGCCCGTCACCCGCGATTTGCGCCTGATCCCGGCCGTATCCCACAATTTGACTTCGCGGCCACCCCACGACCAATCGGTTGCAATGGCATCGCGCGTGATCCCGGCTTCCGGACCCGTCAACATGCGCTCTTCGCCAAGCATGGTATTCACAAGGGTCGACTTGCCCGCATTGGGCTGGCCAATAATGGCAAGGCGCAAAGGCCGCGTAAGTGCCTCGTTATCACTCTCATTTGCTTCAACTTCAACGGTCTCAGACAGCAAAGGCGCTATCGCATCATAGATGCTTTCCATGCCTTCGCCGTGCTCGGCGGAAATCGCCAGCGGTTCACCGAAGCCCAGCGAATAGGATTCCAGCACGCCGGCTTCGGCCATTCTTGCTTCGGCCTTGTTGGCGACCAGCCTTACGGGCTTGCCGAACTTTCGGATTTTCTCAGCGAATAGCCGGTCGATAGGCGTAATCCCGGCGCGTGCATCAATGACGAAGAGAACGAGATCAGCCTCATGGACTGCCATTTCGGCCTGCGCGCTCATGCGCGCTTCGAGCGTTTCTTTCCTGGCATCGTCAAGTCCTGCCGTATCAAAGACGCGAAAACTAAGATCAGCGATCTGCGCCAAACCCTCGCGCCGGTCCCGCGTTACTCCAGGCTGATCATCGACAAGGGCGATCTTGCGGCCAACTAGACGATTGAATAGCGTGGACTTCCCCACATTGGGGCGACCCAGAATAACGACCGTAAACGTCATTGGGCCGTACTGGATTCTTGATCAATGGTGGGAGATTCTTGATCTACGGGGGGGACACACTTGGGATCATTGGGCTTGCATTCAGCCTTCTTCTCCCCAGTCACAACCGGGTCACGCGCCGTTTGCGCTTCCGGCGGCAGGATTTCCTCGCGGGTGCCCGGCAAAATACTGTCATCGCGCTGGCCGGTGAGCTTCTTCACGGCGCTGCAGGCCATCAGTGAAACAGCAAGTGCCGCGGCCAGCAGTAATGTCGAAAATTTCTTCATGGGCAATTACTTCTGCAACAACGGGGTGAGGAGTTGGATCATGGCTTGCGCCCGCTGACGCATGTCCTCTGGCGTATCAGCATCGGCGAAATTGGCATTCATGTAGCGGTCAGCCATATTGTAGTCACCCGTGCGATAGGCTGCCAGGCCAAAAATTTCCCGCGCCGCATGTCGCCAAACCTGATCGTCCTTGTCAAAACTGCCTAATCTTGAAATCAGCTCATCAGGCTTGAGGCTGTCGGCAAGCAGGTAGCCGGCGCGAATGCGGGCAAGATCGCGCAAGTTCACATCTACCGATTCATCCGCAACAACTGCATCAAAAGCTGCGACTGCTTCCTTGCTCTTGCCTTGCTCTGCCAGGACGCCGGCCTGCTGCAATTGTCCAAGTTGCTTAAAGCCAGAATGATTGACTGCCGCCAGAGCTTTCAAGGCATCGTCGAATTTTCCGTCGGCAGCCCGTTTAATGCCGTCAAAATAGACAACCGCCGCCGCCTCCGATTGTTTCTTCTGAAAATATTCGTAACCCTTGACGGCCGCCACCCCGGCTACGATGACAAAACATAAGGCTACGAAATAATTGCCAAATTTATCCCAAAGCTTTTTGTATTGTTCCTGGCGGACCTCTTCGTCCACTTCGCGGAATAGGGATTCATCGCTCACAGCCACCAGCTCCATAAAACACTGCCGTGGGGTAAGCCAGTGAGAGGGTTAAATCAAGGCAATTTCAAAGCAAGGGACCGTATGTGTCGCGGATTGACTTGCGCGTTTGCCACACCATGAACAGTCCCATCGCGGTTCCGCAAACTACAAAACCGGCAATTAGTCCCAAAAGTCCCTCAGACATGATATCCACCCTCTGCTGATAGGGCTTAGTAGGCAAACAATGTGGTTAATAATCGGTTAAGCTGTGGCAATCCTGAGCTTACGCTACGACAAATGAGGCAATCAGGCCTGAATCCACGCGCTCGGCCACCAGGCTTTGGAGGGCCCAAATTCCCGGGTTATCGGCCATAAAGGCAAGTTTTTGCCTTTGCATGCGGGGAACCAGGGTTGTGTCGCGCCAGGGCCTGCCTTCTTGAATGACCCCGCCCTCTTCGATCACCTGCCACACATGCCCATGAAGATGCAAAGGTTGTTCAAAATTCGTCGTGTTATCAATGTCGAGAATTATGGTCTCTCCTTTTGCA
>JAHFPK010000077.1 GCA_023266715.1 Hyphomicrobiales bacterium
GGCCTTTGGGCGGGTACTGTCGCAATTTGACATTCCGCTTTTGCCCCCAACTGGACATTGCCAGCTTGGTGCACGACTGCCCCGATCATCAGGGCGGCTCTTGCCAATGATACCTTTTCGCATCAATCTTAGCTTTGGTAAGCCGATCATCCGTTGGATGTCAGTACAGGGGGATGTCATGCAAACCTTAGGTGCAAAGCCGCGTAACCTGATCGGTCTCGTCCTCATTGCGCTGTTGCTCGGTCCGACATCTCTTATGCTTTGGCTGGGGCGTTGGCGGGCTGCACTGCTTTATGTCCTTGCGGTACCTGCCACAATTGGGCTGCTCTACGCATTCCCCGCGTTCAGATTTTTCCGGCCTTTTGCCAACCTGGGACTAGATGATTCGTACACCATAATAGGTTTGACAGTAGCGGCAATCGGATTGGTTCATGCCATACGCATCAGAAAATCGGCATCGCACAGGCCTTGGTACTCACACTGGTATGTTGCACTGCCCGGTCCACTTGTTACGGCACTGCTGATCGCTTTCGTCGTTCGGACCTTCTTCTACCAGCCGTTCAATATTCCTTCACTCGCGATGTATCCGACCCTGAAGGTGGGCGACTATCTTTTCGTTTCCAAGCTGTCTTACGGTTACAGCAAGTATTCTTTCAATTTTTCGTTTGGCGGGTTCGGCAAAACCTGGATTAACTGCTGCCCCATCGATTTTCCGGGCCGGGTGGTTTTGGCTGATACGCCCAAGCGCGGCGATGTGGCGGTCTTCAAGCTGCCAACCAATCCGGAAATTGACTACATCAAACGGGTGATTGGCCTGCCCGGCGACCGCATCCAGATGCGTGATGGAGTGCTGTTCATCAATGGCGAGCCAGTCAAGAAAGAGCGCGTCGAGGACTACGTTGACAATGAACCCCTAGGGGAGGGCGGCGGACACCCCATCCAACAGTATGAAGAGACCTTGCCCAATGGGGTCAAGTACCGCGTACTCGACCTGATGCCAAACGGTTCGGCAGACAATACAATCGAATATGTCGTTCCTCCCGACCACTACTTCACGATGGGCGACAACCGGGACAATTCAGAGGACAGCCGCTATCTTGATTCAGTGGGATACGTCCCTGAAGAAAACTTCGTCGGGCCCGTCGTTCTTCGCTTCTGGACCAGCAAAGGCTTCAGTCTCGAAAGTTGGCCGCAAGAAATCCATCCGTCGAACTGAAAGAGCCGACGCTACCTTTGCGCGAGTTCGGTGATCAGTCTTTGGCGCTGCTCCGGCATTTCAAGCCCACGCGGTTCAAAGATGTGGCGCTCTAGAAAATAACCCGTGAGCTTGAACCCATCGAGAATATCTTCAATTGATTTCACCGGTTGTCCCAAAAGAAAACCTGGAAGCTTGAGCAGTTTGTCATGATACGGTTCGCCGGCTTGCAGAGATGCGGCCCGCCCCGTTTTTGGCGAAACATAGAAAAGATTTTCAAGTGTTCCCGTAACTGCACACTTGCTCAAGTCCAGGCCAAACCCCAACTCTTCCAGAAGGCCGAGTTCCCAGCGCACGAGAAGTGCCGGCCAATGCTCATCATTGTCGATGGCGTCGAGCACGATTTGAAAGGCATCATACAGGCGCTGGTGGGGTTCGCGTTCCGGCAAGGTCTGCGAAAGACTGGTGAGGGTCGTAAGGCCCGAAAGCCGAAACGAATTTTCCATGATCGTGCCTGCCGACAATTTCAGCGGCTCGAAGACAAAGGTTCCCAAGTGATCTTCAAGCCTGGCGCGCCATGTCACTTGCACAAAGTTTCCCGGCTGCAACACCGGACGCTGGATGCGTGACCGTCCGCCCCGCACCAGACCCAGGCAGCGCCCGTGCTCCTGTGTTAGAAGTTCAGCTATTGCACTGGTCTCGCCATGGCGGCGAACCGAAAGGATTACGCCGTGATCGCGCCATTCCATGGCCTTAGCCTCAATTCCCCAAGCCCATCATGCGCAGGCGCTCGGGGTCTTCCGTCCAATTCTCGCGCACCTTTACAAACAGGAAGAGATGCACCCGTCGCTCAAGAGATTTTTCCAATTCTTCCCGCGCCAGTTGCCCCAGCAGTTTGATCATCTGGCCGCCCTTGCCCAGCACGATGGCCTTCTGGCTGTCACGCTCCACATAGATGACCTGCCCGATTTTGACCGCGCCGTCTTTTTGTTCTTCCCAGGTTTCCGTCTCAACCGTCGAAGCATAGGGCAGCTCTTCGTGAAGTCTGAGATAGATTTTTTCCCGCGTCACTTCCGAAGCCAAAAACCGCAACTGCACGTCCGCTGCCTGGTCTTCCGGGTAAAGCCAGGGGCCAACGGGCATCAAGCTTGCTATCTTCTTGCGCAGGTCATCAACGCCGGAACCTTTCAGGGCGCTGATCATGAATGTGTCGGTAAATTCATAGGCCTCATTGAAGCGCTTGGAAATTTCCAGCAACACTTCTCGCCGCAGGAGGTCAACCTTGTTGAGGGCAAGCAGTGCATTTGTCCCGCTCTTCTTCAGCCCATCAATGATGCGCATGACATCATCATTCCGGCCCAGCCGCGCATCAGCGAGAAAGACGGTCACGTCAGCTTCTGCCGATCCGCTCCAGGCATTTTCCACCATGGCTTCATCCAACTTGCGCTTCGGGCTAAAAATTCCCGGCGTATCAACCACGACAACTTGCGAGGCTCCTTCCATGAAAATGGCCCGCAGCCTCGCCCGTGTCGTTTGCACCTTGTGTGAAACGATAGAAACCTTCGAGCCCGCCAACTGATTGACCAAAGTGGACTTGCCCGCATTCGGTGCCCCAATGATGGCGCAAAATCCGCATTGCGTTCCACTCATTGACGAATATCCTCGCGCTTCAAAAAACTGTCCGCCGCTGCCATTTCAGCCAAACGTTTGGATGGCCCTGATCCCAGAACTGCGTCCTTGCCCTTGACATTCAACTCGACAGTGAAAAGCGGGCTATGCTCCAATCCCTCTCGCTTGAGTATTTTATAATCTGGTATTGGAAGGCCCCGCGCCAGGGACCATTCCTGCAAGTATGTCTTGGGGTCTTTGCTTACCGATCTATTCTCCGCAATGTGCCGCGACCAGTTGCGCAGAATAAAGGCCTTGGCTTCATCCATGCCACCATCAAGATAAATGCCGCCGATCAGCGCTTCCACCACATCGCCCACAACGGACATAATCAGGTTTACGCCCTTCTTGTGTTCGCTGGGGCCCACAATGATGAAGTCGCTCAAGCCAAGCTCCTTGCCCACCTCGCCGCAAATTTCCCCGCGCACCAGATTGCTGTGCAGGTTTGCCATGTGCCCTTCCCGGTGCGACGGGTTAAGTCGGTACAATTCTTCCGCAATCACCAGGGCAAGAACCCGGTCACCTAAAAACTCTAGACGCTGGTAGTCATCGTGCTTGCGGTTCGTGCTGCTGTGGGTAAGGGCATGGCGCAGCAGTACCTTGTCCTTGAAATGATACCCAAGACGCTTTGCAATGTCTTCATGCCGCGTTTGTGAAAATCGAACCAAGACCCGAAATGCCTAGAGAAGATTCAAGAAGCGGCCCCAGCGAATTTCGAAAGGCCATTTCCAAACTTCCCAAAGGGTTGTGCCGCGCGAAATTGAAAAGAAAATAATGTCCGCCCGTCCCACATAGTTTTCGATGGGCACGTAACCCACCGCGTCTAAAAACCGCGAATCCTCTGAATTGTCGCGGTTGTCGCCCATCATGAAATAATGTTCAGGTGGAACAACATATTCAATCGTATTGTCAGCCGAACCATTGGGCATCTCGTCCAACACCCGGTAAGTCACACCGTTGGGCAATGTCTCCAGATATTGCTGAATGGGATGGCCACCACCTTCGCCTAGAACCTCGTTATCAACGTAGTCTTCAATACGTTCTTTCTTCACGGCTTCGCCGTTGATGAAGAGAACGCCGTCGCGCATCTGAATGCGGTCACCGGGCAGGCCAATCACCCGTTTGATGTAGTCAATTTCCGTATTGGTTGGCAGTTTGAATACAGCCACGTCGCCACGCTTGGGCGTATCGGCCAAAACCACTCGGCCGGGAAAATCAATGGGGCAACAGGTTATCCAGGTTGTTCCAAAACCACCAAACGAGAAATTGAAGGAATATTTGCTGTAGCCATATGAAAGCTTGGAAACGAAGAGATAGTCGCCGACTTTCAGGGTTGGATACATGGAAGCCGAAGGGATATTGAAGGGCTGGTAGAGGAAAGTCCGCACGAAAAAGGCAATCAGAAGGGCCTGGATGATCACCTTTATGGTGTCCCAAATCCCTTCCTCGGATTTCTGGCGCATTTCCTGAGCCGGTGCCATGTGATAGTCTTTCTTGTGCATCAAAATCGAGCTTTCTACGCCCCCACCCACCTTTTGGGCTATAGCGCCAACCCCATATGAGGTGCAATGTAGCACCATGCAAGCTCCGGTACTGTGACGAATTAATCACAGTCCGGGTGCGGCAACTGCTTCAATGATTACAATGGCCTGCGCGTAGGGATAATCATCGGTAATGGTCAGCTGAATGCGGGCGAGTTGTCCAGCGGGCGTAATCCTGTCCAATTGCTCCTTTGCTCCGCCGCTCAATTGCATCGTGGGCCTGCCTGAGGGCTCATTTACAACCCCCATGTCTTTCCAGAAAACACCCCTGCGAAACCCCGTGCCAAGAGCCTTGGAACAGGCCTCCTTGGCAGCAAAGCGCTTGGCATAGGAAGCTGCCCTTTGGGCACGCCGGTCAGATTTCTTCCGTTCAACATCAGTAAAAATACGCGTCACAAAACGCGACCCATAGCGCTCCAATGTTTGTTCAATGCGCCTGATATCCACCATGTCATTACCCAAGCCAATAATCATTTATTGAGGTCCCGGCTTCCGGGCTTGACTGCTGGAATGGCTGCTAATTCCGGCGGCAAAGAATCTGCCGGAAAGGCCGGAATTTCCAGGCTGGTAAGCGCAAACAGTGGCACCCCTAAATCCGCCTTTCCGCTCGAGCGGTCAATGAGGCAAGCCGCAGCAATGGTCACCCCACCCTCCTCCACAATGCCCGCAATGCATTCCCTTGAGGAAAGACCCGTGGTTACAATGTCTTCCACCATCAGAACCCGGGCCCCCTTGGCAATGGTGAAACCACGCCGCAGCACAAGTTTGCCATCGACCCGCTCAAAGAAAATGGCAGGAACCCCCAGTTGCCGTCCCATCTCATACCCCACCACAATACCACCCATGGCGGGAGAAGCCACAATATCAATCTGCGCCCGAATTTTTTCAGTGATTCGCTGCTTCAAGGACTGGCAAAGGCGATCCGCCCGCTTGGGATACATCAGAACCCTGGCGCATTGCAGGTAGCGCGAACTGTGCAACCCTGAGGACAATATGAAATGCCCTTCAAGCAAAGCGCCAGCTGCGCGGAATTCGCCCAAAACCTCATCATGGCTTAACATCTGCTACCCCGTTGCCCGTGTCACCGCACTCACCGCATTCCGGGTCCGGAGCCCCGCGATGATATCATTCAGGTGCCGTGCATCATGTACTTCCAGCAGAATGTCCAGATCAAAAAAGTCGCGCACGCCCTGCCGCGCCATCATCTGCAGCTCATCGATATTGCCGCCATGGTCGCCGATGACCTGGGTGACCTGTGCGAGGGCGCCAATCTCGTTTAGAAGAATAACATTGATTCGCGCCGGAAACATCTGTTGTGACGCGTCGCTATCCCAGGCCAGGTCTATCCAGCGTTCCGGCTGGCTGTCGAACTGCTCAAGCGCCTTGGCGAAAATCGGATAGATCGTCACCCCCTCGCCCGGCATGGAAATGCCCACAATCCGTTCACCTGGAACCGCACCCGTTTCCTTGGAAATGGTGAGCGCCATGTTGCCGCTCAGTCCCCGCACCGGGACTGAAGCCGCCTGTGACTGGTCCGACTTTTTCGTCGTCCCCTTGCGCCGCGACTCGCGCATCTGGCTCGCTTCAACCGTAAGTCCCATGGCTTTCAGCATGTCGTAACCCGAGAGATCGCCCCGACCAATGGCAGCCATAGTGTCATCGACATTCTTGTGGCCAAGGCGCGGCACAGCGGCGGCAATCTCCTTTGCCACCATGGGCCTGTTCTGTTTGGCCAGAAGCTTTTCGACAATTTCACGGCCCAGTCCTGCAAATTGCTTGCGCATGGCGGCCCGCGTGGCGCGCCTGATCGCGGCCCGGGCTTTTCCGGTAACCGCTATGCTTTCCCAGGCGGGAGGCGGCACCTGTGCATCAGAGCGGATGATATCAACTTCATCGCCATTCTGGAGTTCGGCAACCAGCGGCGCATGCCTTCCGTTGACCTTGCAACCCACGCAGCTGTCACCAATCGACGTATGCACAGCATAGGCAAAATCGATGGGCGTGGCACCGCGCGGAAGCGCAATGAGCTGTCCCTTCGGCGTGAAGCAGAACACCTGGTCATGGAACAATTCCAGTTTGGTGTGTTCAAGGAATTCCTTGGGCGACTCGCCCTCCTGCAGCATTTCCACCAAATGCCGCAGCCAGCGGTAGGCGTTGGATTCAGCCCCCGGCGGGCGAAACCCGTCCAGCGCCTCGCGCGCATCGGGCGCATCCTTGTAAAGCGCGTGGGCGGCAACGCCACGTTCGGCAATTTCATGCATCAGGCGGGTGCGGATCTGCATTTCAACGCGCATGTGGTGCGGGCCGATGACCGTCGTATGCAGCGAGCGGTAATCATTCTGCTTGGGCGTCGAGATATAATCCTTGAAACGCCCCGGAATGGCGCGCCAGGTCCGGTGCGCGATGCCGATGGCCCGGTAGCACTGGTCCACCGTGCCGACGAGCACGCGAAATCCAAAAATGTCAGAGAGCTGGCCAAGCGACAAATGCTTGCGCTCCATCTTGCGCCAGATCGAATAGGGCCGTTTCTCGCGGCCATAGACTTCCGCCTTGATGCCGTTCTCGGCCAGCTTGGTGGCCAGCGCCTTTTCAATCTCACGCAGCACATCGCCGCTTTCCTCATGGAGTTGGGAAAGCCGGTCCTGGATAATCTTGTTGGCGTCCGGGTTGAGCACCCGGAACGAAATATCCTCCAACTCGTCACGCACCGTCTGCATGCCCATGCGGCCAGCCAGCGGCGCATAGATATCCATGGTTTCCTGGGCAATCCGCAAGCGCTTTTCCGGCTTCACGTGCTCTATGGTGCGCATGTTGTGCAGGCGGTCGGCCAGCTTCACCATCAGGACCCGCACATCCTTCGACATGGCGAGCAGGAGCTTCCGCAAATTTTCGGCCTGGGTGGCTTCCGTGGTGACAAGGTCGATCTTCTTGATCTTGGTCAGGCCATCCACCAGGGAAGCGATTTCCTTACCGAACTTCTCTTCGATCTCCTGGTGCGTGGCTTCGGTGTCTTCCACCGTGTCATGAAGGAGTGCTGCCGCAACCGTGGCATCATCCAGCTTCATTTCCGTGAGAATGGCTGCCACTTCGAGGGGGTGGTTGAAATAGGCCTCGCCGGAGGCCCGAGTCTGGTTGCCGTGGGCTTTCATGGCATAGACATAGGCACGGTTGAGCAGGTCCTCATCCGCGTCCGGGTCATACTTCACGACCCGTTCAACCAATTCATATTGGCGCATCATACGGACATGATACGATAAAAAAGGCCGGGCGCGAGGGCCCGGCCTGAATATTCTTAAGATTTGTGGGTTTAATAGCCGTTGCGCTGGCTTCCGGGGCTTTCCGCCGGCGGCATGCCTTCGAGGCCGCGGAGCAATTCTTCCTCGGTCATCTGCTCAAATTCAACCTCGTCGTCTTTACCCTCAACCTGCTCGCCCACGGTGCCGGCAACGCTGGAAGTGAGCAATGGCATTTCGGTTGGCTCGGGCTCATCCACTTCAACATGCTTCTGCATGGCGTGAATGAACTCTTCGCGCAGGTCATCCTTGTTGATCGTCTCGTCGGCGATCTCGCGGAGCGACACCACGGGATCCTTGTCATTGTCCCGGTCAAGGGTAATGGGGGCACCTTGCGAAATCATCCGTGCCCGGTGGGCCGAAAGCAGAACCAACTCAAACCGGTTCGGCAGCTTGTCAATGCAGTCTTCAATCGTGACGCGCGCCATAAGCTCGGGTTCTCCTGAAAGGGGGTAAATTTGGATTTGGGCGGCTTCTAGGCGTATTTCAGCCAAATTGCAAGCCGCCCTCACACCCCCTTGTAGGCGGCCTGTAGTTTCTTGATGTCGAATTTCACCATCTGCATCATGGCGGTCATCGCCCGGTCCGCCTTGGCCTGGTCCTTGTCGCCAATCATCTCCAAGAGAACATTGGGAACAATCTGCCACGAAAGGCCGAATTTGTCCTTCAGCCAGCCGCATTGCACCTCCTTGCCGCCATCCGCCGTAAGTTTGGACCACAGCCGGTCAACTTCCTTCTGGTCATCGCATAGCACCAGGAATGAAATTGCTTCGGTAAACTTGTAGATTGGCCCGCCGTTGAGCGCACTGAAGTGCTGGCCTTCCAATTCAAAGCTCATGACCATCACCTGGCCTTTTGGGCCGGGGCCCGCATCGCCATAACGCGAGGTGTGGGTGATTTTTGAATTATTGAAAATCGACATATAGAATTTCACCGCCTCCTCGGCGTTGTTGTCAAACCACAGGAACGGCGTGATCTTTTGAACTTTTGCCATGTCAGCAACTCCTCTGTTAACGTCCCGGTCCCGGTTCAAGCAGCGCCCAGCTGATGCCGAAGGGATCGTGGAGCTTCCCCCAGCGGTCACCCCAGAACTGCATCGCAAACGGCACGTCCACCACGCAGCCCGCATCGACGGCACGTTTCCACCACCTGTCGCCCTCTCGCGTGACAAGCTGCATCGTATAACTATTGGAAGTCACCTGCTTGCCTTCCATGAGGGAGGCTTCACTGAGCATCAGCGCCCCGCCGTTAATTTCAAGCTGGCTGTGCATCACCTGTTTGCCGTCTTCGGTTCGCATGGTGCCCAGGTCTTTCGCGCCAAACGCTTTTTCGTAAAAGGCAATGACCTTGTCCGCCCCATCAACACTCAGATAGGGTATAACCCCCTGCATCACGCGCGCCATGTCAGTCATTTCGTAGTCCTCCCTTGTTGTTAATGAACAGCAATTCCAGATAGCGCCGCAGATGGTCAATGCAATCGGCGGCAACGGCGGGCCCGTGCTTGGCCTTGGCCAGGATGAAGGAGCCCTGCAACACCGATTGAATGTAAAGCGCCAGGCTCGATGCGGTCCAGCCCGGCACCATGCCGCGCACCCGCATTACCTCGACAATGTCGGCCTCAACCGTTGCCGCATGGGCGCTGATGTATTGGTCGCACGCCGCGCGGATGGCCGGGTTGGTTTCATAGGCCTCCTGCACCAGGGTACCGAGCAGGCAGGTGAAGTGCGAAACCTCGCCCCGCAAAATGCTCTTGCGAAAATCCACATAGCCGAGCAGCCGATCCAGCGGGTCCGCCAGATCGCGGTAACCGGCATGGGAAAACAGCCCCTCGGCCATGGCGCCGAAATGCGCCGCTGAAGCCACGGCCATATCTTCCTTGCTTTTGAAATGATGAAAGAACGCGCCCTTGGTCACCCCCGCGGCGCGGCACAGATCATCCACCGAAGTCGCCGCATAGCCCTTGCAGCGAATGACCTGCAGGCTCGCGTCAAGCAGCTTGGTTTTCGCGTCGGTTAAAGTCTTTGCCACGGCCATAATTTCCCTCTTTCAAACCACATACCAACCAGTCGGTATGCTGTCAATAGCAAATTCTCTGGCACCCCGCACCCATCTCCGCCAATTTGCGGGCGGCGCTCTGGGATAGCTGGCCCTTCGAGGCCTGTTGCTGCGCAACGCTCTCCTCAGGGTGAGGAAAGAAGGTGGAGGGGACGTCCCCGTCCTGGCTTCAAGCCTGCATATGCTGGAAAGTGTGGTTGGTAGGATGGTTTGGCTCAAAGCCTGACCTTGAGACGCAGCGGTTTTGGCCTTCGGTTTGCACTTGCAGAGCCCTAGATGTGAGCTTTCAATAGGTTGTCCATCCGGTTCTGATGGAGGAAGCTGTGGTTGCAAAACTACTCTTTCTGACAGGAGAACCGGATGAACATTCACAAGAATGCCCGATTGACACCAATTGG
>JAHFPK010000366.1 GCA_023266715.1 Hyphomicrobiales bacterium
AACACCGTTCCGATAGATTGGTTCCTCATGATACATCATCGGGGCCGTCTTGCTGTTGTCTTCAAGCGCCAGGCACACCATGCGCTTAGGCAATGCAGGCAGGGTCTTCTGTTTCAGCAGGGCCTCGCGCCCGATGAAGCCACTTTTCTTGTCCCAAGAAATCGCAAATCCCAGGCCCGCCTCAATGGGTGTTTCCTCATCGCTGATGTCATGGCCCCAATGGCGATAGGCTTTTTCAGTGCGGCAATTGTTCATGGTGTGCATGCCGGCCGGCGTCAGGCCAAACTCGCCGCCCGCCGCAATCAAACGTTCAAATACATGGGCCGCAAATTCAGCCGGAATGTAAAGTTCCCAGCCCAATTCGCCTACATAGGTAATGCGCGAAGCCCGCACCCGCGCATAACCGATTTCAATTTCCTTCGAGGCGCCGAACGGGAAGGCGTTATTCGACAAATCAGCACCTGAAAGTTTCTGGAGCAGGGCGCGGGAATTCGGCCCCATCACCGCGATCATCGGCAGGCCCGACGTGATGTCTGTGGAAACACAATGGGCATCATCAGGCGTGTGGCGCTTCAGCCACGCCATGTCGCGGGTTTGCGGCACCGCGCCGGTCACCACCATGAACTTGTTTTCTTCCAGACGGGTAATCGTGAGATCGGCCTCAATGCCGCCGCGCTCATTGCACCACTGGGTGTAAACGATGCGGCCCGGTTCAACATCAACGTTGTTGGCGCTGATATTGTTCAATACCTTGCACGCGTCGCGACCCTCAACCGCGTATTTCGCGAAAGATGATTGGTCAAAGAAAGCGCATTTCGTCATCAGTTGCTTGGCTTCATGATCCGCGCAAGAAAACCAGTTCTGCCGGCCATAGGAGTATTCATACTCCGGCTTCACTCCATCCCTTGCGTACCAATTCGGCCGCTCCCAGCCGTTCACTTCGCCGAACACGGCACCCAGTTGTTTTGTTTGCTCATAAATAGGTGAGCGCCGAACCCCGCGCGCCGTTTCCACCTGGCGGTAGGGCCAGTGCATGGCGTAAAGCAGACCCAGAGTTTCCGAAACGCGGTCATGCACATATTCCCGCACCGACTGGAAGGGATGAATGCGGCGAATGTCCATGCCATTCACATCCATGGGCGGATGGCCATTCTTGATCCACTGCGAGAGCACAAGTCCCGCACCTCCCGAAGATTGAATGCCAATGGAATTGAAGCCTGTAGCCACATAGCAATTCTTCACTTCCGGCGCTTCACCGAGATAATAGCGGTTGTCCGGCGTAAAACTTTCCGGCCCATTGAAAAACAATTGAATTCCTGCCGTTTCAAGCAGGGGCACGCGGTTGATAGCATTGGCGAGAATGGGTTCAAAATGATCCATATCTTCTGGAAGCGTCACAAAACTGTGCTCATCATCAATACCGTCACCACCCCAGGGCTTGGCCACGGGTTCAAAAGCACCAACCATAAGCTTGCCCGCATCTTCCTTGTAATAGGTGCATTCATCGGGCACCCGAACCACTGGCATGTTGCGTGGCAATTCAGCGATGGGTTCCGACACGATGTAAAAATGTTCGCAGGCATGGAGTGGAATATTCACGCCAATGCTGCGTCCAAGTTCTCGCGACCACATACCGGAAGCAATAACAACCTTGTCCGCCATGATCGTGCCATCGGTGGTTTCAACACCAACAGCCTTGCCTTTCTCAACCAGAATGCGCGTGACCTTCGTGTTCTCAAATATCTTGGCACCGCGCGAACGGGCCCCCGCCGCCAGCGCCTGCGTCACATCAATAGGATTGACCTGCCCATCTTTCGGCAAGAACACGCCGCCCTTGACGCTTTCCATGTTGTAGTGCGGAACGCGTTCCTTGATGTCGCCTGTGCTGATCACGTCGACCGCCAATCCAAAATTCTTGGCCATGGAAGCGCCGCGCAGAAGCTCTTCCATACGTCCATCGCTGAGAGCTATGGAAATGGAACCGTTCTGCTTGAAGCCCGTGGCCTGTCCCGTTTCCTTCTCCAATCCCTCGAAAAGATTGGTGGTGTATTTCGCCAGTTCCGTGAGGTTCTTGGATGCGCGCAACTGCCCCACAAGGCCTGCCGCATGCCACGTCGTTCCCGAAGTCAATTGCTTGCGCTCAAGAACCATCGTGTTGGTGATGCCAATCTTGCCGAGGTGATAGGCAATGGAGGCCCCAACGACCCCTCCGCCGATAATAGCGACATCACAACGGGCGGGCAGGGACTTCGACATGGGGGAGACTCCAGAAGGGGTTGGTGAATTTATCTAACATGCCGTTCACCAAAGCAGAAAGCGCCAGCCTGTCTCACGTCGTTGAGCCAATTTTTCACCTAACTACCCAAAGACCCCGAAAGGACGTATGTTTCTATAACCGGGGACCTCGATAAAGGAGGAATCTATGACCGCCTACAATGTGGTGCGTTTCAAAGTGAAGTCGGGACAGGAGCAGAAATTCATTGATATGCATAAAAATCTGCCGGACCTTCCGGGAATGGTGGACGGGGCGTTGATCAAGACCGGTGACCGCACTTTTTGCCTCGTCGGCAAGTGGAAAGATTTTGAGAGCATTATTGAGGCCCGGCCCAGCATGATTGGCATTCTTGACGGGTTTCGCAGCATGCTGGAAGATTTGGGTGGAGGCCTAGGCCTGACGGATCCGGTTTCTGGCAGTGCCGTTGTTAAATTCCCTACCCATAAACACTGATTGATAACGTTAGGCCGCCATTTTCCTTTGCGGGTGCTCTTTGTTTCGACTAATATATCGTTC
>JAHFPK010000078.1 GCA_023266715.1 Hyphomicrobiales bacterium
TATGAAGGAACTTCGGTGTTCTATTCCGTGAAGAAGATGGAAGCCTTCCGCAGCAAGGACATTCTGATTGTTGGCGGCGGCGATTCGGCTCTGGACTGGACCAACAATCTGGCCCCTATCGCCAAGAGCCTGACGCTGCTGCATCGGCGCGATGAATTCCGTGCGGCTCCCGACAGTGTGAAGAAAATGCGTGATCTTGTGGCTGAAGGCAAAATGCAATTGAAGCTTGGCCAGGTGACCGGCTTGACGGGCGCTGATGGAATTTTGTCGTCAGTGCAGGTCAAGGGCAATGATGGTACGGCTTTTGATATTCAGGCCAATACTCTTCTGCCCTTCTTTGGTCTCACCATGAAGCTTGGCCCGGTTGCCAAATGGGGCCTCAATCTCAACGAAAACCTCATCCCGGTGGATACGGAAAAATTTGAATCCTCAACGCCAGGAATTTTTGCGATTGGTGACATCAACCACTATCCCGGCAAACTGAAACTTATTCTTTCGGGTTTCCACGAGGCGGCGTTGCTGGCGCAACAGGCTTTCCACTACATCAATCCGGGTAAGAGATTGCTGTTCCAATACACAACTTCGAGCACAAGCCTGCAAAAGAAACTCGGCGTGGCTTAAGGGCTGCAGAGCTAGGGCGTAATTTTCTCGCGCCGTAGCCGTTTGCGTTCCATATTCAATTCATCCTTGCGATTGGGGCGGCCGAGAAGTTTCCGGAAGACGTCGCGGCGTTCGTGAACGGAGGCGATGACCAATCCCATGGGAATGCCCGCCTCAATCAAAAGGGATTCACCGAGTTGCAAGCTTGATTCGATGGTTTCCGGAACGGCCTCGGTCACACCGGCCGCGTAGAGCCGCATGGCATGGCGCTCATCCCGGGCGCGGGCGATAATCTTGAGATCTTCGCGTTCCGCTCTTGCGGTTTTGGCCACATCATCAACGCGGGCCGGATTGTCCATGGTGATGGCTATGGCCTTGGCATCGGCCAGCCCACATTTTTTCAGGAATTCCGTGTTGGCCGCATCGCCGTAGTAAACCGGAAATCCGGCCTTGCGTTCACGGGTAACAAGGGCTGCATCGGCATCCATGGCGATATAGGGAATCTTGTGTTCGTCCAGCATGGAGCCAATGAGATGGCCCACGCGCCCGAAACCTGCCACGATAATCCGCGGCTGATGATCATCCGGCGGCACCTCAAGCGTTTCGGATGAATTACCCAGAAGTCTTTTAGATTGCTTGATGAGCTGCTTGGCGAGGATTGAAAGAAACGGGATGCTTGCCATGGTCAGGGACACGATCAGCAAGGATTGGCTGAACATGGCTCCATCGAGAATGCTCAGGGCCGCCGCAGAACTCAAAATAACAAAGGCAAACTCACCACAGGGGCCGAGCAACAATGAACTTTCCAACGCGGCGACGTGGTTGACCTTGAACAGGCGGGCGAAGAGATAGGTGACCGTCGATTTTGCAATAATAAGTATTGCCGCAATTGCCAGGACGCGACCTGGGGATTCAATAAACCCGTGGAGGTCAATGCCAAGGCCCACAATCAGGAAGAAAGCACCGAGCAAAAGACCTTTGAAGGGCTCAATAATGGCTTCAATGGCGCGGCGATACTCGGTTTCTGCCAGGGTCAGCCCAGCGATGAAGGCACCAAGAGCCATGGAGAGGCCTGCAAAATTCGCCAGCACGCCGGTGCCAACAGCGATTAAGAGGACGGCAGCCATAAACAGGTCGGAACTATTAGTGCCCGCCACAAGCCGCAGCAATGGCCGCAGCGCAAAGCGACCGACGCCAATGATCAGGGCAATTGCCAGAACGGCTTGAGCCAAGGCCGTTGCAATACCTTGCAAAATAGGGCCGGAAGTTTCCTGGCCAAGGACACTGACCATCAAAAGAATCGGGATGACGGCCAAATCCTGAAACAGGAGGATGGCAAAGCTGGTTCTGCCGGATTGCGAGCCCAGCCGCTTTTCATCGGAGTAGAGCTGGATGACAATGGCCGTGGATGATAGTGAAAGAGCCGTACCGAGTACAATTGCCTGCGCAGAGGTGAAGCCAGAACCATAGGCTGCTAATGCAATCAACACCGTCGTGCCAACAACCTGCAGGCTGCCTAGGCCGAAGACCAAACGCTTCATGGTGAACAGCCGCTCGAGGGTAAGCTCAAGGCCAATCAGGAAGAGCAGGAAGACGACACCCAGTTCGCCGAGGGAAGAAATTGCTTCCGGGTCTGCAATGACGAAGGCCTTGAGAAACGGAAAAGTCGTGGTGAGAGAACCCAAAACATCCGGGCTCAAGAGGAATCCAACCAGCAGGAAACCCAATATGGAATTGATACCAAGGCGCACGAATAAAGGGACGATCAAGCCCGCCGCACCAAGGATGATCAGAAATTCCCTATAATGGTTGATACCCGCTGTTTCCATGGACCTCTTGCACCGTTTTCGACATAGTGTTGCAAGTAAATGGATTTGGAAAGCATTAAGTGAAAACGCATGAGAGGAGAGAATTCATGGCAGGTGTGACGCGGGCGAGGGCATTGGGACTTCCGTTTCCCGGAACTCCGGGACCGTTCAACGCGATCACCGATGTGGCAGGAGTTGAAGTCGGAACAACCACATTGATCAGCGGTGACGGTCCTCTCATTGTCGGGAAAGGGCCAATCCGCACGGGCATTACGGCAATTCTGCCCCGTGGCCGTGCAAAGGCGCATATTCCTTGCGCCGCGGGTTACTATTCCTTCAATGGCAATGGCGAAATGACGGGGGTTGTTTGGATTGAAGAGTCCGGCGAGCTGCAAACACCCATTACGATAACCAATACCCATTCCTGCGGTGTGACGCGTGATGCGACGATCCGCTGGATGGTGGCCAACAAAATTGGCATTGGGCAGGACTGGGGACTGCCGGTGGCGGCAGAGACCTACGACGGTGAATTGAATGACTTGAACGGATTTCATGTGACGGCAGAGCATACGATGGCGGCCCTCGACGCGGCGCAATGTGGTTCGGTTGAACTCGGCAGTGTTGGCGGCGGCACGGGCATGATCTGTTACGACTTCAAGGCGGGGAATGGCTCTTCTTCGCGCGAGATCGGGATTGGCGGAAAAACCTACATCGTCGGCGTGTTCGTTCAAGCCAATTTTGGTGCTCGCGAACAAATGGTGGTTTTGGGTGTTCCGGTTGGTGAGCATATAAAAGCTGCCAAATTGCGCGGGAAGGATCAGGGCTCAGTGATTGCCGTTGTGGCGACCGACGCACCGCTACAACCCCATCAACTCAAGCGCCTGGCGCGGCGGGTTCCCATGGGGCTGGCGCGCACTGGCGCATTCGGCACCAATAGTTCCGGCGATATTTTCCTGGCGTTTTCAACGGCGAATGAACAGGCTTACGAAAGTGGTGGGGCAAAACTCCGTGATACTTCCTTTTTGCGCAATGATGCCATTGATCCAATTTTCAACGCGGTTGTCGAGGCTACCGAGGAAGCGGTGATTGATTCCATGGTTTGCAACCAGACTATGACGGGCCGTGACGGAAACACGTCCCATGCCTTGCCCCTTGATCAGCTGATGATGCTCTTGAAGAAGTATGGCCGCGTCTAGAGTCTGCCAATGATTTCCGGTTCCGGTGATTTTTCAAGTCAAGCCTTGGAGGTCTGCGCGCGATTTTGAATTTGTTTGGTGAGAATCATGCCTGCCGACATCGCCAAAACAAAAGTAATGCTTTCCATCCGGCCAAACACCAAACTGGCAATGGCAGGGCCCGGGCAAAATCCGCTGATACCCCATCCCAGTCCAAAAAGGGCAGCACCGCCCAAGAGTTTTGTATCAATGTCTTGTGAGGTTGGAAGTCTGAAAGAAGTTGCGAAAAGTGGGGCGCTTCTTCTGAAAATGATTTGATAACCGAGCGATGTCACTATAAGGCCCGCGCCCATGACAAAAATAAGCGTTGCATCCCACTGGCCGAAAATATCGAGGAAATTCAGAACTTTCATCGGGTTGACCATGCCGGAGACCGTAACGCCGGTGCCAAACAAGAGGCCGGACAGGAGTATGGCAAGTCTTCCCATTCTCAAGCTCCAAGCACGTGGCGTGTGACAAACACGGTGAGGATGGCAACCGCCATGAAAGTGCAGGTCGCTGCCAGTGAGCGCTTGGAAAAGCGCGACAGGCCGCAAATACCATGGCCGCTGGTACAGCCCGAACCCAGAACCGTGCCCACGCCGACGAAGAGTCCACCGGCAATTGTGGTAAGCGGACCGCCATTGAAAGTGATTGAAGAGGTGTCAAAGAAAGACAATGCAGAGAAAGCTGCGCCGATGAGCATCCCAACTATAAAAACCAGTTGCCAATTGAATTCTTCATCGAATTTAAGAGTGAGGAGACCGGCAAAAATGCCACTTGCCCCGGCGATGCGGCCGTGTCCCGCCATAAGCAGAACAGCAGAAAGCCCAATGAGCGCTCCACCTAAAAGACCCGTCAGGGGTGTGAATTCTGTAATGGTCATGGCAGTCCTTCAAACAGCACCATGACAATAGGCTCTCGTGCGGGCTATGGGAACAGCAAGTTGACCAGGTCGCAGATGAACCGCGACCGGGTCTTAAGTCTTATTGGGCGTCTGGCTGCTCTTCTTGGCCAGGACCCATTTCACCGTGCCGCTTCATGCCCCAATGACGCCGCGGTGAAAGTTCTTCGTCTGAAACCGCCTTATCGTTGTCACGGTCCATTTCAGCCACAAATTTGGAGAGCGGCAGCTTGTACTCGTCCAAGGCGATCTGGCCATTGGCGTCCCGGTCAAATTGCTGGAATTCCCGAATGACTTGCAGGTTGCGCGCCTTCAACCAAAGGTTTTGAAATTCCTGCAGGCTAAGGGCGCTCGACTTGTCGCCATCAAATTCGGCAAGCCAACTGGCGCGGTTGGTGTCGATTTCCTCTTGCGAGATCTTGCCATCCTTGTTTGCGTCATAGCGCTCGGCCATATCATAAAAGCCCATGGGCCCGTAGCCACGGAAGCCATGGTTCCAGCCCTTGTGGGAGAAAGCCGCGCCGCCGATCACAACTAGGCCGGCCAGCGCGACGAGCGCAATCTTTGTTGGTTTTTGCATAGGTTTCTCCTTCAAATTTCCATTTGCATGACAGAAAGACGGCCAGCTGCCTTCTATTCCGTCGCAGCCTGTAATGAAATATTGTTAATGTTAGGGCGTTGTCGTTTCTTTGTCGTCATTAAGAGTGACGAGTTCGCGCAAAAGACTGCCCAGGGTTTCCTTGGTTGATTCTACCTGCGGCACGGGCCGGCATACATCACGTGCAGCAAGGCCGATGCGGGAGGTGAGAATGCCATTCACCGCCCCTTCACCAAAGCGCGCCGAAAGCCTTCCCAACAATCCCTTGCCAACAAGGTGCTGGATGAGATTATCAGAAAGCGCCAATCCTCCGGTCACAGCAAGATGGGCCACGGCCATACGTGCCAGCTTAAGCGTTGAAAGGGTTGACGGCCTGCCGCCATAGAGTTCGGCCAGTTCGCGCAGCATGCGAAGATTCTGGGCCGCGACAAAGACAATATCAAGGGCAGCCGCTGGCGTAACCGTGGTGAGCAGTGTCACGCGTCTTGCCCGGCGCGCGATAATGCGGTGGGACTCTTCATCAAGGGGCCTGATGACAAGGCGGTCGAGGAGCTTAATGCGGTCGCGGGGGTCCATAATATCGTTTTTATGATCACGAAATGATTTCATGCCCCAGGCCGTATCGGGCCGGTGGCCATAGATGCTTTCAAGTGCCCCAATAGTTTCTGTTGTGGCGGATTGTTCATCGAGATTGATAGCGCGGGCCGATACTTCCTGAATATGCTCAATGCGCCGCAAACGCGCGAGCCCCCAAATTTCCCGGAATATAATGGCAAGGGCTGCCAGGCCAGCCAAGCCCGCAACGCCTAAGGCAATCCATCCGAGAATCGGAGAGCGGGCAGAAAAGTCCTCAACGAGCGTGGTTATAGCGAGGCCCGCCCAAAGACTTAGGAGACTCGCAAGAGCTGAAACGAGCACAAACCCCCAGCGAAATCCCTTGGAGGTTCGGCGAGGAATCTGTGGCAAAGCCACGAGGTCGCCAAAAGACTCTTGGGTCTCGAATTCGATCTTGTAGCGCGATTTTGGTTTTTCCTCATCATCCAAGACGAATGCTGTGGGCTTGCGATGGTTTCCTGTCATGCGAAACGGTCTCCAAGGAGAAATTCCAGACTGCGGTCCAGGCGAATGTGAGGGAAGGCATCATCCTTCAAAGGCGGTGGACGGAAGCGCACAAATTTCAATTTTCCCAGCATGGTGCCATCTAGCGCATCAGGTGAATTAGCTGGCAAATCACCGGGAAAAATTGCAGCTTCGCTTTCACCGTCAAACATGGTGTTGCCTATCCTCTCCCCCCGTTGCGGGATGCCGGCGATACAGTAAAGCTCTTCATTTTTCTGCTTCACTTTTGCTTCGCGCGTGGCGCGAATGGCTGCAAGGGCTGCAACATCAATTGTGGCACCTGAAAATTCGGCTTGTTTTCTGGCATCCTCAATAGTGAGCCGTAGAATATTTTCGAGGCGGTCATGACTTGTCTGATGCAGGAGATCAGTCTTGGTCGCAGCAAAAAGAATGCGGTCAATTCTGCGACCCAGCATTTTGGAAAAGACCGAATTCGCCCCAAAGCGAAAGCACGCCATGACCTGAGTCAACGCGGTTTTCAAATCCTGTACTGCTGCAGGCCCCGCATTGAGGGCGGACAGGACATCGACCAGAACGATTTGCCGGTCCAATCTGGCGAAGTGGTTGAAGAAAAAGGGCCGCACAATTTTGGAAACATAGGAATCATAACGCCGTTCCATGAGGTCTCCAAGCGAACCCTTTGGGAATTCTTCTTCCGCCTTTGCATTAAGGGGCGCGAAGGTTAGGAGGGGAGAGCCTGCGAAATCTCCCGGCATCAGGAATCGTCCTGGGAGCAGGCTGGAGAGTGCAACGTCGTCTTCACGGCATTTGGCAAGATAGGCGGTGAAAAGTTCAGCGGCCTTCACGGCTTCGAGTTCTTTGGCAACACTGCTTGCGTCAAGTGTTGCAAGGTGAGAGTGCCATGATTTGGCCAAGCTTGCGCGGGGTTCAACGTGACTGGCGGCAATCGTGGCTTCCGACCATTGCCGATAGGTCATGTTCATCAGCGGCAGGTCCAACAGCCATTCACCGGGATAATCGATGATATCGATGTGAAGTTTTCCGCTTTGAAAATTCCGGGCAATGAGGCCACGCGGTTCATACTCCAAGGTCAGCCGAAGCTGGCTGATGCGCCGGGTGCTTTCAGGCCAGGAACGATCCTTGGAAGTGAGGTGCTGCAGATGATCTTCATAGGCAAAGCGAGGCAGGTCATCGTCGGGTTGCGGTTCGAGATAGGCCCTCGTGATGCGACCCTGCGCATAGGCCTCGAATACGGGCAAGCGTGTTCCCTTGGTCAGGGCGTGAATGAGGGCTGTAATGAAAATAGTTTTGCCAGATTTAGAAAGGCCAGTGACGCCCAATCTAAGGGTTGGATTGACGAAACCGGTTGCGAGGTCTTTAAGACCTCCTGCAGCAATCCGGCTCGCATCTATGACGTGCTGGAATCTCACTATTTCATCGCCCTCCGGAACTTCCATAAATGGTGCGAGACGTGGCGAATGACAAGAAAAACTTAAGTTTTACCAATATCTTCCAGGAGATAGGGAGTGGTTTGGTAAACCTCGTTGATCCAGTTGCCAAAGAGCAGATGGGCATGGCTGCGCCAGCGGTTTTCCGGCGGGGCGGAGGGGTTTCCACTGGGAAAATAATTGGCGGGCAAGTTCAGGTTTTTTCCTGCTTCCGTATCCCGGCGGTATTCTTCGCCAAGAGTGTTCGTATCGTATTCGATATGATTGAACATGTAGAGCTGGCGATGGGGATCATCGGCCACGAAACAAAGTCCGGCCTCTTCCGACTCCATGAGCACTTCCAGACCCTTGCCTTTTGGCAACTCGGATTTCCAATTTTCCGTCCATCTCGAAACGGGCATCGCAAAATCATCGGAGAAGCCGCGCAGGTAAGGCGATGCCGGGCTCAGATTCTTGTGGCGATAGACCCCAAAGGCTTTTTGGGCCAGCGCATGTTTCGGAACGTGGTGGAAATGATAGAGGGCTGCCTGGGCGCCCCAACAGATGTTGAAGGTTGAATGGACATGGGTTTGCGTCCAGTCATAAATCCTCTGCAGTTCGTCCCAATAGGTCACGTCTTCGAACTCAAGCAACTCAATGGGTGCACCGGTGATGATCAAGCCATCGAATTTCTCTTTCCGCAGTTTTTCCCAGTCGCGGTAGAAAGCGATCATGTGATCATTGGAGGTGTTTTTCGAGGTGTGCTTGGTGATCTTGATCAGGCTCAGTTCGACCTGCAGCGGCGTTGCGCCGATGAGGCGGGCAAACTGTGTTTCGGTCCTGATCTTGTTGGGCATGAGATTGAGAAGTCCGATGCGCAAGGGCCGGATGTCCTGGCGGTGGGCAGTATCTTCGGTCATCACCATGACACCCTCTTTTTCAAGGGTGAGGCGTGCGGGCAAGTTATTGGGAATTTTTATGGGCATGGCACTCAGCGCTTATCGATCACGGTGCCCAACAGATCCAGAAAATCAGTCTCGGATTTGATTTTCGGAACTTCTTCCATGGGTATTTGATAGCCAAAATTCCGGGCAATTTTCTGATAGATGGGAATGCGGTGGTGCAACAGCTGCTCAAATCCCCAGACGGCGAATTCATCAGGCACGACGTCGTCGTCATTGCGGATTTTCTTGCGGGCTTTGTACTCGGCCCATTTTGTTTCCAGGAATTTTGGCTGGTAATACATGGGCTTTGGGTATTTGCGGAAACGATCCACCAACGTCTTGGTGTGCTGCGGATTTCCTTCGATGTTAAGCAGCAGTGTGCTGTCGCCGAGACTTTTCAACACGGGATCGTTGGCATCATCTGGGTTGACCACTTCACACAGGCTGCCACCGGAATCGCAGATAAAATGCTGGTAACCATAGATGTCGCGGGCGCGTTCGATGAAACCTGGCACATCGAGCAGGGCGCGAATTTCAGCATCGCGGTGCTGGTGCTGCCGGCGCTTGTATTCGGCAAAGGAAATGCCGCCCAATGCCGGGTTACCCGGCTTTCCCAGATAGGTTGAAAGGGGGCTCAAATTGTCAAAGGTGATGTTGGAGCAGATATAGATTGAATCGGATTTCAGGAGCTCGGCCAGGAAGGGGACCTTCATGGCTTCGCGCTTGAAATTATCAACGATATGCTCGTCCATGTAACGCGTGCCGATGCGGTAATCGACGGAATACTGGAACCAGCCGCTTTTCTGCAACATCACCGCAAGCGTGGTTTTGCCAACGCCCGACATGCCCATGATGGTCACGGCGTGGGCCGGCTGTTTCCTGAATTCCGAGGAGGATTTGAAGCGCATGGGGATTGATTAGCCGAAGCTGGGGGTCATGGGCAACCCACGTTGAATTAGAAGTCTTTTGATAACCTGAAATCGATTGCGTGGGAGTCGAATTCATAGAGCGAGATGTTGCTGTCGTTGTGGACGTAAGTGTATTCAATGGCCGGGGCGTACCCCCAGATATTGAAGTCGCGCTTGGTGAGGGCCACGCTGCCGATCAGGCGAGTATCCTTGCGGACGACGCCTGCCATTGGGTGCATGGCGTCGAATTCGGAGTAGCGCACTTCGCCATTAAGATCGACAGTAATGCCCTTGGGCAGTTCCTTGTAGATGCCAAATCCGCCCGAATAGGTTTCGTACGAGGTGAAGTCGAGTTCCGTATCAATCTGATCATATCCCGCACTCAACGTGACGTTCATACTTGAATCAAAGGCGTGGTTCCACGAACCATCGATCATGAGGGCAATGCCGTCACTCGTGGGGGTGTCCGGATAATTACGCCACTCATAGACGGAACTGAGATTGATGCGGTCTTGCGGCGAAATGGCTTTCTGCAGGCTTACGCGTGGACCATAACTGTAATAGCTCAGGTCAATCTCGTTGTTCTTCAGGTTTTCACTGGCAACAAGTCCAGCGCCCAAGAACCCGCCAGAGATCAGATAGCGAAG
>JAHFPK010000367.1 GCA_023266715.1 Hyphomicrobiales bacterium
CGGACTGTTCATGCTTGCTTATCGGTATGAATAGGTTCCAAAGGCAGATTCTACTTGACAATTACCACATTTTGACTACATTGTGTTACAATCGAACACAACGCCACCAGCTTCGAGAATATCTATGCCCACACAGACCCCAACCATATCAATCCGGCTTCCCGAAGCCGCGCGGCTGTCGCTAGACAGGGCGGCGAAACTTACCCGCCGTTCCCGTTCTTTTTTGATGCAGGAGGCCCTTGCGCGGCATCTTGCGGAAATTGTCGGTGAGCAGACCAGGCGCGGCCCCAAGGGCCGGTTGACAACCCTGTTGTCCCTTGGCGGCGTCGGCGCGCATTCGGCCGTGCCCCGTTCGGCCGCCGACGTCGATCAGCATATTCGCTGGCTGCGGGACAATGGATAAAATTTCCGGCTCGTCGGTCGTTTACATCGACACCAACATTTTCGTCTATTTTGTCGAGGCGACTCCGAACTTTTTCCAGAAAGTGAAAGAGCTGTTCGAACATGTCGCTGCCATCGGCGCGCGCCTTGTAACCAGCGAGATCACGCTTGCCGAATGCATCTATCGGCCAAGCCAGGAGCGGGATGCGCCGCTCGTCAGTGTCTATGAAATGCTGTTTGAGCAAAGTGGCGAAATTGATCTGGTTCCGCTTGATGGCGCCATGGCAAAGCGCGCAGCCGCCATAGGTGGCAGCCTCGGCCTCAAGCTCATCGATGCGGTCCACTATATGTCCGCCCTTGAAGCGGGCTGTGATTTTTTCGTGACAAGCGACAGCGCCTTCAAGTCTGGCCCAAAGATGGCGGTCCTTCGCGTCGCTGGCTAGATCTGGGTTCCTCAAGCCTGACAACCCAACATTTTTTCTCCACTGGCATCCCCCAAACCCCTCTGCTATAGACCGCCGCGATTACGAAGCGCATTGCGCGGACGTGGTGAAATTGGCAGACACGCAGGATTTAGGTTCCTGTGGGGAAACCCGTGGGGGTTCAAGTCCCTCCGCCCGCACCAGATGCGCAAAAAGCTGAAGATTTTTAGGTTAATCGGAAAAACAAGAGCGAGACAATGCAGGTTACAGAAACACTGAGCTCCGGGCTCAAGCGTGAATACAAGGTCGTGGTAAACGCCGCCGAGCTGGGCAAGGAGCTGGATACCAAGCTCCATGAGCTGGCGGGCCGCGCCAATATCAAGGGTTTCCGCCCCGGCAAGGTGCCCGTGCCCCATTTGAAGCGCATGTATGGCAAATCGCTCATGGCCGAAGTGGTGCAGAAAACCATTGACGACCAGTCCAAGCAGGTTTTGGCCGAGCGCAATTTGAAGCCCGCCTACCAGCCGGAAGTGAAACTGCCGGAAGAAGAAACCGAAGTGAATGCCATCATGGCGGGCGAGGGCGATCTTGCCTTCTCGCTGGCTTTTGAAGTCATCCCGATTTTTGAATTGATGGACGTTTCCGGCGTCGAACTCACCCGCCATGTGGTTGAAGTGGCCGATGCCCAGGTTGATGAAGCTCTTGGCCGCCTGACCGCCCAATATAAGGCCTGGGATGCCAAGTCCGGCAAGGCCGCCAAAGGCGACAAGGTTACCATCGGCTTTGTGGGCAAGATTGACGGCAAGGTGTTCGACGGCGGCACGGCAGAGGATGTTCCCCTGGAACTCGGTTCCGGCCAGTTCATTCCGGGCTTTGAAGACCAGTTGGTAGGCTGCAAGACCGGTGACGAGTTGGTGGTGAAGGTTTCCTTCCCCGAGACCTACGGCGTCAAGGAACTGGCGGGCAAGCCTGCCGAATTCAATGTGAAGGTTGCAAGCGTTGAAGCCCCCAAGGAAGGCACCGTTGACGACGAGTTTGCCAAGAAAATGGGTTTTGAGAACCTGGACAAACTGAAGGACATGATCCGCTCACGCCTGTCCGAGGAACTTGCCGCCATGACCGGCATGAAACTGAAACGCGACGTTCTCGATGCGCTTGATGGCCTCTACAGCTTTGAGCTGCCCCAGCGCCTGGTTGACGCTGAATTCAATGGTATCTGGGAAGCCCTGTCCACTGAAATGAAAAAGGCCGGCAAGAGCTTTGCCGACGAAGGAACCACAGAAGAAGCGGCTAAAAAGGAATACGGCGCCATTGCCGAACGCCGCGTTCGCCTGGGCCTCGTTCTCGGGACCGTAGGTGAAAAAGAGGGCGTCCAGGTGAATGAGCAGGAGTTGCAGCAGGCCCTCATGTCCCGTGCCCGCCAGTTCCCGGGCCAGGAAAAGCAGGTTTTCGAGCATTATCGCAAGAATCCCAACGCGCTAATCGAACTGCGCGGGCCCGTGTTTGAGCAAAAGGTCGTTGATTTTCTGGTCTCCAAGGCGAAGGTCACCGAAAAAACGGTAAGCCGCGAGGAGCTGCGGGCCATGGTTCAGGACGACGACGAAGATCACTCCGGCCACGACCACGATCATGCTGGCCACGATCATGATCATGCCCACGATCATTCGCATGATCACCATGACCACGACCATGCAGAGGCCAAGCCGAAGAAGAAACCGGCGGCAAAAAAGGCCAAGAAGGAAGACTAAGCCCTAACCGCCATTGATTGAACCAAACACCGCAGAGCCCTCATCCGGCCGTGCTTGCGCGCTTGCAGCGCAAGCTTGCAAGCGGTGGCCACCTCCCATCCTCGGGTTAAACCCGAGGACGGGAGAAGGCGATAATCTTACAAGGTTTTGCCTTCGCCCGTCCGAAGGATGGGAGAAGGTGCCCAACGGGCGGATGAGGGCCCGTTGGCCCTAGCTTCAATCAAAAACAAAA
>JAHFPK010000368.1 GCA_023266715.1 Hyphomicrobiales bacterium
TCATCGAGGCCTGCACAATGAAATGTCTGTGTGCGAGCGGGCCTATCGTTTCCGATCGAAGCGATTTGGTGTGATAAACTCGAATTGAGCTCGCAGGTTGCGGCGAACGTTTTCTAAGTTATACAGGATGTATATTTACCAACACTTTTTGCCCAATTTCGAAGTTCATAGCATTATTTCCCAAGGAAAAAAGTCCCGCCTCGGAACGCGATTGAGTCAATAGCTCCAGGAACCAGAATAGGAAATAGCCATGAAAATAGTCATTCCAGTATTTGTCGCTGCGTCCAGCTTGCTTGCCACGGCGGCCTTTGCGGCCAACATATCGGCGACCGGTGTCGTCAAGAGTGTAAACACCAAAGGCGATTCCATCAAACTGGTGGACGGAAGTGTATACATATTGAAGGAAGGTTTTGAGGCCGAGAATTTCAAGGCCGGCGAAAAAGTTGCTATCATTTTCGCGATGAAGAACGGCAAGATGATTGCGTCGTCCGTCAAGGTTGTGAAGTAGCCTTTACCAGAGCTTCCACCAAATCCCCGGGTTTGTGACTCTATCGGGAATTACCAGATCAGCTACGGTCTGATTCAACATGGCGAACGAAGGAGGTTTGCCATGTTTATGATGATCATCGAGCCGAAATTCATACAGCTCGCCACCGCAATCACCGCGCGCGTGACCAGAGCCCCTGGCCTAGGCGCTAGATGTTCAATGCCGATGCCTCTCTGATGTCCCGCCGCGGTGTCAATTATTGCTTAATCCCTTGCGCTGAGTCGCCTCCATTGCTCCCTTTAATGACTTCACCTTCGGGCTTGGTGAATGGAACGAAGGAGACGTTGCCGCCAAGATGAACAAAAATTTAAAAAGCGGTTTTAGAGATTGCGGACTGAGAAGGATAAAGGTTCCGTTGGCTTTCTGAGTTGCAGAAGCACGCTTGTTGCCACAGCCACTAAGCCGATAAGGCCAAGCCATCCGAGATAACTCCATGGAACATAAAGCATTTCCGGTGGCGGATCGAACACTTGAGTCATGAGCTTCACGAGTACCCATGCCAATGCCGCGCCAATGCCAAAGCCCGCCGCCATGCCAGCGACGTAAACCAGCAGTGCTTCGCTCCACAGAAATGCGCCAAGCTGGCGCGGAGAGGCACCAATTGCCAGAAGAATTGCGAAGGTCCTGCGACGTTCGACAACACCGAGTGCGAACACGAGGCCTAAGGCTCCGGCAACAACTGGAATCGCGAACGCAAGCTCAAGGCTCGTGAGGTTATGCAGATCAACCGCCACCAGCGAGGAGCCAATCCGGTGGGCGGCTTCGCCAATTTCACTTACTGCAAACCCCAGGCCCTTTGGCAACACGGCACGTAAGGAAGCCGCAAGGTCCGCGGGGGGCAATGTTGATTTGACCAATATAATCTCTGAGGAAGGAATTCTGGTTTTCTCGGCAATGTAGGCGGCATTGGCCACAAGGAAAGAATCGCGCGGAGCGGTTGGAAATTCGCGCACGACACCAATGAAAGTGAAAGGCACCACGTGATAGGCGTGGTCTTGGCCGCTTTGCAGACGAAGATTGATTGTGTCTCCCAGCTTCAACTGAAAGTCCGACACTGTTTCGTCTGACACCAGAACACCATCGGGGTGTTTACGCAATTCGGCGAGCGTGGCATTGGCATCGCCGTTTTCGAAATAGGCGTTTGACATCGCACTCGCCTTGGAAATGGTCTCAGCATCGATGCCATAGAGGTCCTGCAAATCGTTGCCAACATAGGTGAAGCGGTGCTGCATGGGTTCCGCCCACGCAACTCCCGGCATGCTTCGTATTTGCATGATCGTGTTGGACGCAGGCGCTGTCAGACTGCCGGTAACGGTAACGTCAGCACCATTGGTGAGGGTTGCATCAACAATGGCCTGGTGTTCATAGGTGGTGTTGAAAATGGCTGTCGAAACGGCAAAGGAGACAGACAATGCGACGAGCACCACTCCCTTGGTGATACGCCCTTCCTCCCGGCTCATGGCAGCAGTTACGACGCCGGTGAAAGCCCCGGCGATTGGGCGCAATAGGAAGCGCAGTGCGGCCCGGCCATGGCGCATGAAGAATGACCAGTAGCGCATCAACAAAAGTGCAGCACCCATCCACAGGAAAACCGGCGCTATATAGGCTTTGTAATCGACGGTCGCTGTTGCAACCCCTTCTGGGGCAGCCACCACGTTATAGCCGGTTGCAGCGGACTGCCAGAAAACGAAACCGGCAATTGCCAGAAATGCGACGTCGAGCCACAAGCGCTTCCAGGCAGGCGTTTTGTCGTCGATGGTGAGTGCCTGTTGGGCGTTTTGAGCCGCCGTGCGCTGCACGGCCAAAACTGCAGGAACAGCGAAAACAAGGAGCGCCGCAAGTATCCCGCAAAGGGCTGCAACGGTAAACCAGCCAAGCTGTGATGGTCCGGCTTGCAGCCCCATCAGTTGGGTAGCAATCAGCCACGAAGTAGCAACGCCGACGACCGCGCCTGACATTCCAACCATGCTCGCCTCTATGCCGGTCAGGACCAGCGTGCGTGTTGGGCTGGCACCGCGCAATTGCAGGAGTGCCACCTCCCTCCGGCGCCTGTCACCGCCGGACAACACAATCAGCATTGTCAGAAGAACGGCCATGAGGGCTCCGGGAACGCCCAGAAACAGGAACAGGACTTTTGCAAACAATGCGTCTTGGCGCACGCCGTCGAGGCGCGCCGCGAGATTGTTGGCGATGACGCCTTCGCCAGCGAGTTTGGCCAACAGGTTGTTGGCGA
>JAHFPK010000079.1 GCA_023266715.1 Hyphomicrobiales bacterium
TTCTGGGCCATCTTGAAACGCGCCATCATCGGGCAGTTTCATTTTGTCAGTAAAAAATATCTGCCGCTTTACCTGCGCGAGATCGTCTACCGCTACAACATGCGGCTCAAAGGCTGTGAGCTTGATGGGGTACTACTGCTAGCGATAAAGCCTTAAAGTGTACAGTTCCGCAAAAAAAACCTGCACGCAGCCGAACAGGACAGGCCCGACGTCAAAGCGGCGCGTGAAGTCTGGCGCGAGGAACAGCCAGCCCTTGATATCTCGAGCCTCGTCTTCGTCGACGAGTCAGGCTTCACCACCAGCATGGTGCGCCGCTATGGCCGTTGTCCTGTCGGCCAAAGGCTTCTGGCCAAGGCCCCCCATGGCCATTGGCGCACCACCACCTTCATCGCAGCATTGCGCCGGGATGGTCTTGACGCGCCGATGACGCTCGACGGCCCGATGAACGGCGAGACCTTCCGGGCCTGGACAGAACAGTTCCTGGCCCCGGTCCTGAAGCAAGGCGACATCGTCGTGATGGACAATCTGCCCAGCCACAAGGTCTCTGGCATTCGTGAGGCCATAGAGGCGCAAGGGGCCTTGCTGCTCTATCTGCCGCCTTACAGTCCGGACCTCAATCCGATCAAGCAGGTGTTCGCAAAGTTCAAAGCGGCGCTGCGAAAGGCCGCGGCCCGCACCGTCACAAAGCTTTGGCGCGAGATCGCCAAAACCCTCAAAACTTTCTCAGCAACCGAATGCGCCGCTTATCTCAAAAACTGCGGTTATGCCACCTAAATGGGATTTGCTCTAGATTTCGTTGGTTACACTAATGGCAACATGAGTGAGTGGGTGGGGAAGCACTTTGCCAGTTCAGCGATGGCGGCGAAGCCTGCCTGAAGGTCCCAGGTGTTAATAATGCCTACGCGAAAGCCGCCGGGGGGCATGGGGTGATCGCTAGCGCTCTTGTTGTCATAAAAGGTGATTTGCAGGCTTGAGACATGGGGCAGGGCGCGGATGCGGGACTGGTGGTTTCGCGGGGGGTGGACAAAATTATTGTTGTGCTTGGCGAAGAGCGGAATGGAATAGCCCACGCGGCGCTGCCCATCTTTGTAATGCCATTCGCCTTTTACATAGAGATGTATCAGCGCCTCGATCCAGCCCTTGCCGTTGAGATCGCACCACTGGTCGGCAAAGCGCAAATGGGCCTCAATGATTTTTCCGCCGATGGTTTCAAAATTCATCATGCCGGTATAGGTGGCCATGTGCTTTTCAACCCATGTTTTGAGATAGGTAACAAGCTCCGGCATTTCGTCGGCATGGAGCGTCCAGTATTTGAAGGTGCCTTGGGATCCGGGAACGCCCGTGGCGTGGCGCAGCCATTTCACCTCGCCCTTGACGACGGCGCAATCGGTGGAAACATGTGGCCCTTCAAGCAGAGGCATCCAGAAATGACCGGGAGTTGAGTAGGCCATAATTTCTTTGACCGAGGTGATGACGCGGCTGCCCACGCCCATGCCTTTCAGATTGGTGATGGGTTTGGAAAAAACGGGAAAGCTTTGCGGCATTACGCCATGGGGACCGCAGGTGAAGCCCTGGCTTTGCGCCATGCGGAGCTTGTCATAAATCCAGTTGTGTTCGGGGTACCACGGCCAGGCATCAAAATCATCGGTTGGAATCATGACGTTTTCCGGGCACGGAATATTCTCAAAATATTGGTCGCGCCAAGGGTCGCGTTCGCAGATGGGCATAGGCGGAACCTAGCAGAGCCCTGCTGTCAGGCAATGGCAGCAGGGTTCACTTCTATTTGATGTCTATTTGATTTCCCATGTGATGTTGACGTCCACGGCAATTGCCTGTTCGCCCTGGGAAATGGGCACATCGGCGGAGACGCTTTCGGCCCGCATGGATTTAAAGACAGGAACCGGGGGCTGATAGCCGCCGCCTTCCGAGAGGGACATGATTTGACCCAGAGTGACGCCACTGGCAGCAGCATAAATATCGGCTTTGCGCCGCGCATCGGCTACGGCCAGCTTGCGGGCTTCATCGGTTGCGGCTTCCGGTTTTGACACCTGAAACATCACGCCGTTGATCTGGTTGGAACCTGACGACACAACCTGATCCAGAACGACGCCGAGGCTTTCGAGTTTCCGCACCGTCACGGTGACATTGTTGGACACATCATAGGCCACAACTTTCGGCGGCTGGGCGTTGTTCTGGCTGTAGTCGTAGCGCGGGTTCACCATGAAATTGGAAGTCTGAATATCTCGCATTTCGATCTGCGCGTCCTTAAGAGCCGCCATGATGGTTGCCATCGACTTGGTGTTGCCGTCGAGGGCTTCGCGCGCCGTTGCGGCAGAGCTCATGACACCCACGGTGACGATGGCCAAGTCGGGAGCCAGGCGCACTTCGCCGTGGCCGGAGAGCGAAATGGAGCGCGACGGCTTGTCGTCGTCGGCGAGGGCCGGGGTGAGACTTGCGACGGCAAGCGTCAATGCACTGGCAGCGATGAGGGACTTGAACATTTGGAAGGTGCTCCCGGTTAATTTCTCGGCGCTGATGTGGCGAAGAATTGCGGCGCGACAAGGGCAGCCAACCTCACCCAAGGTGCCCGGCGTGAGCCAAGGCCTCGAAGGGCTGGTTGCAGTTGCAGCAGGTGCCTAGCGAAGCTAGGCCTCGAAGGGCTGGTTGCAGTTGCAGCAGGTGCCTAGCGAAGCTAGGCCTCGAAGGGCTGGTTGCAGTTGCAGCAGGTGCTTCGAGGCATCGCAAGAGCGATGCACCTCAGCATGAGGGGTATTCAAACTTCAGGCAACAGGTGGCGGCTGGCCTCTTACCTTCGGCAGCGCCTGATCGAAACAGGCCCAGTCCGGAGCGGCGTCGGTCCAGATCGCCATCTGGGGTGCCAGAAGATTTGGATCATCAAGAGCTCCGGCTCTGATGAAGATCAGGTGTGGCCGGGATTCGGCCTTGCTGAACAATGGCGTTCCGCACTTCGGGCAAAAGCCACGCTGCATGCGGTTGCCGCTGTCGGCAATGCTTTCATGCCAGCTGACGTTGCCCCTGACCGAGTATGAATCGGAACGGAAACACACGCTCATCATGCCATTCCCTCCACTCAGGTATTGACAGAGACGGCACCAGCAGGCCCTTGCCGCGAGTGGAGCCGCGACAGCCTGGAACCGCACGGCCCTGCACAAACATCCGCCAGAGTGCGCCATGGGTCAGTCCCTTCATCCTATTGAATCGAAATGGAAAATTTTAAAGTTAATACATTATGAACAAAAATGTGGCATAGTGTCTGAGTGATTCGCAATCCGCGAATGGAGGGGTAACATGGACATGTTCGGACACGTTAAGAACGTTTTGCGTGAGTTGATCGACATCAGTCTCGTGCTTATTGCTTTAGCTATCGTATTGTCGATCCTGGTTGGCGGCCCAACGATGCCGTTCTTTGGACAGGTTGTTGACAATCTGACCGGCCTCGTTGGCAAGCTCGGCTCAAATGGCTTGGTAGGCCTTATCGTTCTAGGTCTTATCCTATGGCTGTTCTCCGGCCGCGGCGGCACTGCTGTCGCCCGCAAGTAATTCAAGGCGCGAAGGCGGCCCCAGTGCCGCCTTCGCATTCTTGTTGTCATGCTCAAGCAATTTACGGATTATCTCTGGACCGTGATCGCGTTGCTTTACCAGCTCGTGCTGGTTACGGTATTGATTGCGTTGCTTATGGGTGATGGGGCTGGGGGCTTCGTCACTTCTGTTTATGGCAATGTCAGGGAATTGCTGACTTCGCTCAATCCGGCTGCGGTCGCCGTGGCTGCGGTGCTTTATCTTTTCTGGCAACTGCACAAGAATCGCGTAGCCTGACTATCTAAACGGCGGCTCGTCAAAGCTGCGAAGTTTCCGGGAGTGAAGCTGCGAGAGTTCGCCGCGCATGCGATCAAGCGCCGCGAGGCCAATCATCAGGTGTTCGCTTACGGCACGATCATAAAATGCGTTGGCGGCGCCGGGCAATTTGATTTCACCATGAAGCGGCTTGTCGGAGACGCAGAGCAGGGTGCCGTAGGGCACGCGGAAACGGTAGCCCTGGGCGGCGATGGTGCCTGACTCCATATCCACCGCAATGGCGCGCGACAGGTTGATGCGTTTTCTTTCCTTGCTCCAGCGCAGTTCCCAGTTGCGGTCATCATTGGTCACGACAGTGCCGGTGCGCAGCCGGGCTTTCAGATCGTCCCCGCTTTCGCCGGTGACAGCGGCGGCGGCACCTTGCAAGGCCACTTGCACTTCAGCCAGTGCGGGAATGGGAATTTCCGGCGGCACGACGTCATCCAGGATACCGTCCTGGCGGAGATAGCCGTGGGCCAGCACATAATCACCGATGCGCTGCGATTGGCGAAGGCCACCGCAATGGCCGATCATCAGCCAGCAATGGGGGCGGAGCACGGCCAAATGATCGGTCATGGTTTTCGCGTTGGGAGGGCCTACACCAATATTGATGAGAGTGACGCCGCCGCCCAGGCCATCCCGACGTTTCAGATGGTAGCCCGGCATTTGATAGCGATGCCAGAGCGAGCCCTCGATGATTTTTGCAATTAATGGAGCTTCCATGCCGCGGAGGATTGTGCCGCCGCCGGGGAGATGGAGCGACTCGTAAGGGCCTTCCACATTCAGTTGTCTGACACCCCAGTCAATGAACTGATCGACATAGCGGTGGTAATTGGTGAGAAGAACCCAGGGCTGCACATCGCGCCAGTGGGTGCCGGTATAATGCTGGAGCCGCTTCAGGGAATAATCAACGCGCACTGCGTCGAACATGGCGAGCGGCAGGGCCTGCTCCGGAGCGTGATCCCAGGTGCCATCGGCAATTTCATCGCCTACGAGGTCGAGGCGCGGCACCGGAAAATGGAGCGCCAGTTCAACCGCCTTGGTGCCTTCACCGCCGAGGTCATCGCCCTTGTCGAGCACGTAGGGATAGGGAATTTCCTGAAGCGAAACGCCCACTTGAATTGTGGCGGCATAATCCTTCACGAGATAGGAGAGTTGATCCACGAGATAGCGGCGAAAATGGGCGGGCTGGGTTACGGTTGTGACGTAGGTGCCGGGTCCCTGGAATTTGGCGAAGGCGCGGGAGATTGAGGGCTGCACCCCCTGCGCCTCGTAGGTGACGCGCAATTGCGGATAGCAAAAACTGCTGCGTTCGGCGGCGGTGGGGGCTTGGCGGGTGGTAAAATAACGGTCAAGGCAGGCCTTCAGACTGGCCGTGGCTTTGGCATGGAGGCCAATGAGCTGGTCAACGGCGGCCTGGGGCGTGAGAATCTGTATCAACATGATCTGGCCTATAGCATAGGAAAGCGAATTGCTGTAGCCACTGGCTCGACGTGGGGGCCTGTAGCTCAATGGTTAGAGCTGACGGCTCATAACCGTCTGGTTCCGGGTTCAAGTCCTGGCGGGCCCACCACGTCAAATTTTCCATTGATTTTAGATGAAGCTTTTCGCATTTGACCCCTTCCAGAAAACTTGCGATGGCGGTCGAATCGGACCAATGCAAATGGGCTGGCATTGTTGCCGGGGTATTCACCTTTTGAGGAGGTAAAAATGGATCTGGTTGGGCTCATTATATGGCTGGCAATTGGCGCTATTGCAGGTTGGTTGGCTGGGCAAATCATGAAGGGCGGCGGCTATGGCCTGGTCGGCGACATCATCGTCGGCATCGTGGGTGCGGCCATTGCCGGCTACCTGCTGCCAAGAATCGGAATTTTCATTGGCGGTAACATCATCGGGGCGATCATCAATGCCACGATCGGCGCCTGCGTATTGCTGTTCGTCATTCGGCTGGTCAAACGCTAACCCTTGATGAATCGTAACTTATTCTATCTCATCTGCGGCGTTTTGGGGATTGCCGTTGTCATATTGGGCTATCGGGTCTACCAGGACCGGCAGAAGCCCGAGGGCTTCGAAATCAAGGTCGATGACAACGGCATTTCCATTCAGAAAAATTGATCTCTGAAAATGACCCGAGGGTAATCTTTGCGCGTCCCATCTAACGGTTGACAGGCGCATATCATAAATTGACAAAACCCGCTGAAAGGGCTGTCTTAATTGTCTTTGTTTTGAGGGGTTTGCGATGAAGACGGGATTTAACCTGCTGCTGTGGACGACGCATGTTACGGCTGAGCATACGGACATTCTGAAGGGCATCAAAAAGGCCGGCTACGACACGGTGGAAATTCCAGTGTTTGAAGGCACGCCCGGGCATTTCGCCCGCACTGGCGAGCTGCTGGACAAGCTGGGGCTTGAGCGCAGCGTGGTGAGCGTGATTGGCCCGTCGGGGAAGAATCCGCTTTCTCCGGACAAGGCGGCGCGGGCGGCGGCGGTGGAGTATACGAAGTGGGTTATCGATTGCACCAAAGCTCTTGGGGCGCATACCATCGTTGGGCCGATGCATTCGGAGATCGGCTACTTTTCCGGTGATGGTCCCACGGCCAGCGAAATCAAGCGTGGCATTTCATTTCACCGCAAGGTGGGTGACTATGCGGAAAAGCATGAGGTGCGTTTTGCCCTTGAGGCGATCAACCGCTTTGAATGCTATTTCGTCAATACCATGCAGCAGCTTGCGGACTATCTCGACGAGGTGGACCATCCGGCGATTAGGGGCATGTATGACACGTTCCATGCCAATATCGAGGAGAAAGACCCGGTTGCCGCCATCAAGACAATCAAAAAGCACATGATACATGTGCATATTTCGGAGAATGACCGGGGCACGCCGGGCAAGGGACATGTGCCGTGGGAAGCGACTTACAAGGCTCTGCGGGCGGCCAAGTATGATGGCTGGCTGACCATCGAAGCTTTTGGGCGGGCGCTTCCGGCGCTGGCTGCGGCGACGCGGGTTTGGCGGGATTTTTTCCCGACCCAGGAGAGTGTTTATATTGAGGGCCTGATGCAGATGAAAACCGGCTGGGCCCGCGCGAAGTGAGTTGAGCTTGGGCAAGGTTTACATCATCGGCACGCTGGATACCAAGGAAGCGGAACTGCGCTATGCCAAGCGCCGGGTTGAGAAGGCAGGCGCTGAGGTTGTTCTGGTTGATGTATCCACTACGCCGAGCAGAGCGAAAGCCGATGTGAGTGCCAGCAAAGTTGCACGACATCATCCCAAAGGCGAAGCGGTGGTCTTGGGACTTTCTGATCGGGGTGCGGCTGTCGGGGCCATTGCGGAAGCGTTGTCGCGCTTCATGGTCGGCCGCAAGGATGTTGGAGCGGTTTTGGGACTTGGCGGTTCGGGCAATACAGCCATCGTGACTTCGGCCATGCGAGCGCTGCCGGTTGGTGTTCCGAAGCTAATGGTCTCAACCGTGGCATCGGGAAATGTGGCGCCCTATGTGGGGCCATCGGACATTGCCATGATGTATGCGGTGGTTGATGTGGCGGGGCTCAATGCCATATCGCGCAAGGTGATTGCCAATGCGGCGCATGCGGCGGCAGGTATGGCGCTTAATTCAATTAAGCGGGAGAAATCGGATAAGCCGGGTGTTGGCCTCACCATGTTCGGGGTCACGACGGCCTGCATCACGCAAATCCGTGAGCGCATTGGGAGAGATTTTGAATGCTTCGTGTTTCACGCCACGGGGACCGGCGGCCAGTCCATGGAGAAGCTGGTGGACTCGGGGCTTCTGGAAAGTGTGATTGATATCACCACGACGGAAGTTGCCGATTACTTGTTTGGCGGGGTGCTGCCCTGCACGGAGGATCGCTTTGGCTCGATCATCCGCACAAAAATTCCATATGCGGGGTCGGTGGGTGCGGTTGATATGGTGAATTTTGGGGCGCGGGAAACGGTGCCCAAGGCGCTGGAGGGACGCAAATTTTATATCCACAATCCGCAAGTGACTTTGATGCGGACAACGCCTGAAGAAAACCGGACCATTGGCAGCTGGATTGTTGAGCGGCTCAACCGCATGACGGGACCGGTCAGATTTCTGCTGCCGTTGAGAGGCGTGTCGGCCATCGATGCGGCGGGGCAACCGTTTCATGATGTGGAAGCGGATGCGGCACTTTTTGCGGCCATCCGCGAGGGCTGGGTTGCTGCAAAAAACCGCAAGCTTGTTGAGGTCGATGCCCACATCAACGATCCTGCCTTTGCGGCAGAGGCCGTCAAGCAATTCAAGGCGATAATGTGAGGATGCATGGCGCGAATTGAACGCAAGGTCTTGCTGGAGAAATTTCGCGGCATGATTGCCAAACGCCAACCCATCATCGGCGGCGGGGCGGGCACGGGGCTTTCGGCCAAATGCGAAGAAGCGGGCGGGATTGATCTCATCGTCATTTATAATTCGGGGCGCTACCGTATGGCGGGGCGGGGCTCACTGGCGGGGCTTCTTGCCTATGGCAATGCCAATGACATCGTGCAGGAGATGGCACACGAGGTGTTGCCCGTGGTGCAGCATACGCCGGTGCTTGCAGGGGTGAACGGCACAGATCCCTTTGCGATCATGGATCACATGCTTGATCACCTGAAAGCGCTGGGATTTTCGGGGGTGCAGAATTTTCCAACGGTCGGGCTGTTTGACGGCATATTCCGCAAGAACCTTGAAGAGACCGGCATGGGCTATGGGTTGGAGGTCGATATGATCCGCAAGGCGCATGAACGCGACATGCTGACCACGCCTTACGTGTTTTCTGCCGATGAAGCGGTGGCGATGGCGCGGGCCGGGGCCGATATGATTGTTCCCCATATGGGACTTACAACAGGCGGCAGCATTGGCGCTGAAACTTCTCTGAAGCTGGCGGATTGCCCTGCCATCATTGATGAGTGGGCGGAAGCGGCCAAACGCATCCGAAAAGATGTGATGGTGATCTGCCATGGCGGGCCGATTTCCTCGCCGGCCGATGCCCAATATATTCTGCAGAACACCAAGCATGTGCATGGTTTCTATGGGGCGAGCTCGATGGAGCGTTTGCCTACCGAAACAGCACTTACCCAACAGACAAAAGATTTCAAAAAGATTTCATTCTAGGGAGGGGTGGATGGCACGGGCCTATGCGAGCGCAATCATCAAAGCACCGGTTGAAACGGTTTGGGGCCTCATCCGCGATTTCAATGGACTGCCGAGCTGGGCCGTGGGCATTGTTGATTCAAAAATCGAGGGCGGGCTTGATTCCGATGTGGTGGGCTGCGTGCGCTCGTTTCATACGGACGACGGCACCCATATCCGCGAACGTCTGCTTACGCTCGATGATGCGCGTTACACGTTCACCTATAATTTTGAGAAGCCCGCCTTTCCGATCAAGAATTACATTGCAACCATCCGCCTGATGCCGGTGACCCATGGGGACGCGACCTTTGCCGAGTGGGAAGCTAATTTTGACGAGGCTCCAGGCGATGAAGGCAAGTATGTAGCGAAAATTTCCAAGGAGGTTTTTGCCGCGAATTGGAAGTCGTTGAGCGCCAGGATCAAGCGCGAGAAGCCCGCAAAGCCTGAAGGGAGTGTGCGCTGGAAGGCCTGGTCGCCCAACAAGGTGTGGACCTCACGGGTAATCAGGGCGCCCGCCGATCAGGTGTGGGCAAAGATGCGGGATTTTGCGGGGATGGGGGCCTGGCATAGCGACATTACGAAGATGCACATGTTGAAGAAGGCTCGCTCTGACAAGGTTTCAGGTGTTCGCGATTTCTATTTCGGTGACGGGCATCGGAACGAAGAACTGCTGCATCTCTGCGATCTCACGCGCTCATTCTCCTACCGCATTACGGAGTGTGAAATTCCTTGGCTGAATTATGTCTCGGGGCCACGGCTCTGGCCAGTTACGGCGGACAACACAACGTTTGGCGTGTGGACGGGGGACTGGGTTGCAAGCGCCCACGATGACCTTACGCTCATTCCGCGCACGGAGGAGAATGTGTATCAGCGGGCCTTTGCGGAGCTGGAGAAGAATTTTTTCGGGAAGAAGTAGTCATCCACTTTGGGTTTTGGCCTTCTCCCGTCCGCAGGATGCTATCGTATGCACATATCTATTTGAGTCATTTCAATGAGTTAACTGAAATAATTGGAATATCAGTCGTTTTTCTTGCGCTAACGCAGTCCAATAAGCCACTCTTCGTGCTTGCTAAGTTG
>JAHFPK010000080.1 GCA_023266715.1 Hyphomicrobiales bacterium
AGCCACCGACAGCGGCGTCAACCGCGCGACCAAAGCGCTTTTCAAAACCGCCGATACTCCGGAAAAAATGCTGGCGTTAGGTGAAGCGGGCTTGCGCGATTACATCAAATCCATCGGCCTCTACCGCGCCAAGGCCAAAAACGTGATTAGCCTCTCAAAAACTCTTGTTGCGAAACATGGCAGCAAGGTTCCGCGTGAACGCGAAGCTCTCGAGGCCCTTCCCGGCGTGGGGCGCAAAACCGCCAATGTGGTTTTGAATAATATTTTTGGTGAACCTACCATCGCGGTTGATACCCATTTGTTTCGCCTCGGAAATCGAACCGGATTGGCGCCGGGAAAATCCCCGCTTGAAGTGGAGAGGGCATTGTTGAAAGTCATTCCCGTTCAATATCTCCGCCACGCCCATCATTGGCTGATCCTCCATGGGCGCTATGTCTGCAAGGCGCGCAAGCCCGAATGCTGGCGCTGTCATATCTCCGACATCTGCCAGTTTAGCGAGAAGACGCCCGCACCTGTTTGAAGATGTGCACGAAATAGGACGTCGCAAACAACGGCACCACCAGATTCACAATCGGAATGATCGACAAAAGGGCGGGTACAAAACCAGCCGCAAATATTTGTGGCGTATTCTCTTTGCGAAGCAAGCGTGCATCATCAATGGCCATGTGCCGCATGGCAATCATCTCGAAATACTCGCGGGAAAGCAGATAAGCATTGGCGACAATTAGGGCCAAAGCGCCAATGCCCGTAAAGACGAGTGGAAGCACCGCAAGATTCACCAGGAGGATGATGACAGCAAATTGCAATGAAGTCTGAATGGCGCGAAATCCGGAAAGTGGCGTGCCCTTGAGGTCCCGGCCGTAATGCCGGGCTTCCACCCGTCCGGCAACATCATCGAGATAAAGGCCAGCAAAGATGGCGGTCACCGGCGCCATCATGAAAAAGAAGGCCACCAGCAAAACCAGCCCCGCGCCAATGGCGGCCAGTGTTTCAGCCCAGGGCCAGGGGATGAGCGTGAGATAGGACAGCAAGACTTCAACCCCCACCAGAATGGCAACGAACAGGGCAAGGATCATGCCGATGGCCTTGAACAACACCGAGCGGAACTCGCTTGAGAGAAGGTCGCCAAGGGCCTTGAAGGCTGCAGAAATCATGGGTGCCTAGGTAAGGCTTCACCCTTGCCTCTGCAAGTGGCTTCCGCTAGGGGCTTGCCTGCATTTTGGAGTTTATGAATGCCGCAGGCTGGGATTGATGTTCTGACTATTGGCAATGCCATTGTTGATGTGATTGCCAAAGTGGATGATGCCTTTGTGCAGAAGAATGGTCTGGTGAAGGGCTCCATGAACCTGATCGATGAGGCAAGGGCTGAAGCGCTTTATGCCAGCATGGGACCAGCCATTGAAATTTCCGGCGGCTCGGCTGGCAACACCGCTGCCGGCGTTGCCTCCTTTGGTGGCAAGGCCGCTTATTTCGGCAAGGTGAAGGCCGATCAATTGGGCAAAATCTACGCCCACGACATGCGAGCACAGGGCGTGCAGTTTGATTCCAAGGCTGCCACCGATGGTCCCGCCACGGCCCGCTCTTTCATTTTGGTGACACCTGAAGGCGAGCGCACCATGAATACCTACCTGGGCGCCTGCGTGCATTTGACCGTGGCCGATGTTGACGAGAAAATCGTTTCCGCCGCCAAGGTCACCTACATGGAAGGCTATCTCTGGGACAAGACGGAAGCCAAGGAAGCCTTCAAGCTTGCGGCAAAAATTGCCCGCAAGGCCGGGCGTCTGACCTCCATCACACTGTCCGACTCCTTTTGTGTCGAACGCCACCGCGAAAGTTTTCTTGATCTCCTCAGGAATGACATTGATATCGTCTTTGCCAATGAAAGCGAAATCAAGTCCCTATATCTGACGCAAAGCTTTGATGGCGCTGTGCAGGCCTTACGCCGCGATTGTGATACCGCTGTTATAACGCGCTCTGCTGCCGGCAGCATTGTGGCCCATGGCGAAGATGTTCTGGTTGTTCCCGCCATTGCCGTTCCCCATGTGGTGGATGTAACCGGGGCCGGCGATCTCTATGCCGCCGGATTTCTCTTTGGATATACCCAGGGCATTGGTAATGCGCGCTCGGCCCAGCTCGGCAGCCTTGCCGCCGCAGAAATTATTTCTCATGTGGGCGCACGGCCCGAAGTCAATTTGAAAAAATATGCCAGGGAATCAGGCCTGCTTTAACCGGTCGCGTCTTCAGCAGCGTGATCGGCGCTGATCTGCTTTTTCACGTGAATGCGGATGCGTTTCACCCGCCGGGCGTCCGATTGCAGGATTTCAAATTCCAGCCCGCTGTCGTGCTTGATGATTTCGCCGCGCGCCGGCACGCGTCCCGCCATTTCAAAAATCAGGCCGCCAAGCGTGTCGGCTTCGTCTTCTTCCTCATCCGACAGGAGATCGACGCCGAGCAATTTATCAACGACGGAAATCTGCACGCGCGCATCGGCCACGAAGATGCTATCGTCCTGGCGCTTGATCAAATGTTCATCGTCGGTGTCGTGCTCATCGGAAATGTCGCCGACAATTTCCTCAACCAGATCTTCAATCGAAATGAGCCCGTCGCTGCCACCATACTCATCGATGACAATGGCCATGTGAATATGGCTGTCCTGCATTTTGAGCAGAAGATCGGTGGCGGGCATGGAGGGCGGCACAAAAAGCACTTCCCGGTAGAGCCCGGATTGCTTGATTGTCAGTGCCAGGTCCTTTGCTGATATGGTGAGTCCGGGCGTTTTGGATTTCGCTTTCCGCTTTGCTCCCGTAACCGACATCCAGCGCATGAAATCCTTCACATGGATCATGCCTGCAACATCATCAAGTGTTTCGCGGTAAACCGGCAGCCGTGAATGGTTGGCTTCATTAAATTTGTCCAGCAGTTCGCGCATGGTGGAGCTGTCTTCAATGGCGATGATATCGGCGCGCGGCACCATCACATCATCGGCGCGCAAGTCCGAAAACGTGATCAGATTGCGCATCATCGATTTGGTTTCCTGGCCCAGGTCATCCTGCGGGTTCTGTGCCTCGTGGGTTTCGATGACGTTTTCAATATCCTCGCGCAGGCCCTTGTCGCGGGAGGCCGAAAACCTGTTCATGAATTTCCGGAGGAAACCTTCTCCGACAGGTACGGGGGGTGGTGTCGTATCGTTACTCATGATGCGTAGGGGTTTTCCATTCCCAGTCCTGCCAAAACTGCGATTTCGCGTGCTTCCATGGCCTCAGCTTCGCCATCGTCTTCATGGTCGTATCCTAGCAGGTGCAGAAGGCCATGTACGATCAAATGCGTGACATGGTGACCAAGAGTTTTTTTCTGTTCCAGCGCCTCCCTGGAAACGACGCCAAAGGCCAGAACAATATCGCCCAGGGGACGCGGTTCGCCGGCAGGCACCGGTATTTCGCTGGAAACCGGAAATGACAGCACATTGGTGGCCGTGGCCTTGCCACGCCATAGCTTGTTGATGTCCAGGATATTTTCATCGGAGGTAAAGAGCAGGCTCACCGACACATTTTTGTCTAGCAGCGTTGCTGAGATAGCGCTCTGGGCAAGTTTTCTGAGATCGGGAACCCTTGTCCAATCCTTGTCGTCAATACTGATATCCAAGTTCATTTTGGCTGAGCGAGATTCCGGACCTTGGCTCCCAGCTTATCATAGGCGGCAACAATCCGTCCAACCAGGGCGTGGCGCACGATATCGCTGGTGGCGAATTTGATTTGCTCCGTACCCTGAACACCTTTCAGCACCCGCAAGGCATCATCAAGGCCAGAGGTTGCCCCGGAAGGCAAATCAACCTGGCTCGGGTCGCCAGTGATCACCATGCGGCTGCCTTCACCAAGCCGGGTCAGGAACATTTTCATCTGCTGCGGCGAAGTGTTCTGCGCTTCGTCGAGAATGATGAAGGCGGATGAGAGCGTGCGCCCGCGCATAAAGGCAAGCGGGGCAATTTCAATCTGGTTTTCAGTCAGACCCTTGGTCACCAGGGCCGCCGGCATCATGTCATAGAGTGCGTCATAGAGCGGGCGCAGATAGGGGTCGACCTTGTCCTTCATGTCGCCTGGCAGAAAACCCAGGCGTTCGCCCGCTTCGACGGCAGGGCGCGACAGGATAATGCGGTCCACTTCGCCATTCATCAGGGCTTCCGCGGCGCAGGCGACAGCCAGATAGGTTTTACCCGTTCCTGCCGGGCCAATGCCGAAAACCAATTCATTCTTGCGAATGGCTTCCACGTAATTTTTCTGCATGGGCGTGCGCGGCATCACCAGCTTGCGCCGCGTGCGCACTGTGCCTTGGCTCACTTCCTTGTCATGAACCGATTGATTCATGCGGATTGCCCCTTCAACTTCGCCGCGGGTGATATCAAGTCCGCGCCGCGCCCGCTGGTAAAGTTGCGATAGCACATTTTTGGCACCATCGCGTGCCGGGCCAATGCCGCGAATGGAAACGCGGTTACCCCGCGGCGTGATGGCAACCGCCATGCGGTGTTCGATCAGGGCGATGTGTTCATCATGTTCGCCAAACAAAAGCGAGAGTAATCGGTTGTCGTCAAAAGCAAGGGTGATTGTGTCATGGTCGTCCGCACTTGGGCTGGACTTAACGGTTGCGAGCTGGGCTGCGCTGACTGGCGAATTCAACTGTGACTTTCTCCTACTGTTACCTCAGACTTCAGAATCATGCCTCGACCACCCTAATATGGCCCGAAAGGCTGTTGGTGCCAACACTATCTATTTTAACGTCCAAAACTGCCCCAATTTGGGTCTTTTGGCCACTGACATGGACGGGCTGCAGGTAGGGCGAACGGCCCATGAGTTGGCCCTCGGCCCGGCCCGCCTTTTCCAGGAGCACGGGCAGGGTTTTGCCCACGCAGGATTTGTTGAAGGCGGTTTGCTGGGCGTGGATCAGGGCCTGAATCCGGGCAAGCCGCTCGGTTACCACCTCATCGATAATCTGATTTGGGTAATCTGCGGCAGGCGTTCCGGGCCGTGGCGAATATCTGAACGAATAGGCTGAGGCGTATTGCACCGTTTCAATGAGTTTCAAAGTGTCTTCAAAATCTTCATCGGTTTCACCGGGAAAGCCCACAATGAAATCACCGGAAAGCGCCATATCAGGCCTTGCTGCGCGAATCTTTGAAACAGTGTCGAGATAATAATCGATCCCGTGCCCCCGGTTCATCTCTTTGAGGATACGCTCACTACCGCTTTGAACCGGCAAATGCAGGAAAGGCATGAGCTTCGGGTTGCTGGCATGGGCTTCGATCAACGCTTCGTCCATATCCCTCGGATGGCTTGTGGTGTAACGCAGGCGCTTGATACCATTGATGTGTGACAGCTTTGCAATGAGGTCCGCAAGTGTTGCAGAATCCTTGTCTTTATAGGCATTCACGTTCTGGCCGAGGAGAGTGATTTCGCGCACGCCTGCTTCGGCGAGTTGCCCGGCCTCTTTTTCGATTTGTGAAACGGGCCGCGAAAATTCAGCGCCTCGCGTATAGGGCACAACACAGAAGCTGCAAAACTTGTCGCAGCCCTCCTGCACCGTGAGGAAAGCCGAGACGTTCCGGTTGAGAACCCTGTGGCCGTTCTGTTGTTCCAGCGCGTCGAACTTGTCTTCCGCCGGAAATTCCGTTTCAACGATGGCGTCACCCGTTTTGAGACGCCGCGCAATAAGGTCAGGCAGGCGGTGGTAGGTTTGGGGACCAAAGACGAGATCAACGGTTTTGGCCCGGCGAATGATTTCGGCGCCCTCGGCCTGGGCCACGCAGCCGGCCACCGCCACCAGCATGTCGGATCCCTTGTCCTGTTTTGCCTTCTTGAGCCGCTTCATCCGGCCAAGTTCCGAATAGACTTTTTCAGCCGCATGTTCGCGGATGTGGCAGGTATTGAAGATCACCAGATCGGCATTCTCAGGGGCGAGCGTTTCGGCATAGCCCATGGTCTTCAGCGTATCGCGCATGCGATCGCTGTCATAGACATTCATCTGGCAGCCATAGGTTTTAACGTAAACCGACTTTTGAACGGTGGTCATGGTCCGTGTGCTAGCTCATTTTGGCCCTGCCGTGAAGCGCATGCACTAGACCTTCTCTTACGGCCTCTTCCGCCTGTTTTGCCAAGATCTTACGGTTGCCATGATCGGCCATTGTGAGCGGCGCATGGCAGATGATTTTCACCTCAATGGGTCCGTGCGCCGCCGCCTCCCAAAGGTGAGGCGGCATGTCCATGTCGCCATACCAGGCATAGAGCGGCCGCAGGCGCCGCGTCATTGGCAGATTGCGATGGCCTGTATAGACAATACTCAAGGGCTGAACTGAAACACCGGGATGTTCGGCAGCGGCAAAGAAGGCGGATTTGAAGGGCAAAACCCGCGCTCCGTCTCCGGAGGTTCCTTCGGCAAAGAGTACCAGCATATCGCCCGCCTTCAGCCGCTCCTGCATTTCATCCCGTGAGCTGGCCGTTGTAACGCGGCGGTTGCGGTCAACAAAGACGGTGCGTTGCAGGCGCGCCAGCGCGCCAAAGAAAGGCCAGGCATTCACGTCTCTTTTGGCAATGAAGGAAACCGGTGCCACCGAACTCAGGATCACAATGTCGAGCCATGACACATGATTGGCCGCCAGAATTGCAGGCCCCTGTTTCAGCGGTTCACCATTAATTTTCACCCTCACACCAAGAATGCGCAGGACCAGGCGGTGATAGTGCATGGGAAACTCACGCGCCATGCGCGGCCAGAACCACACGAAGAGCTGCTGCACAGGCATCAGGGGAATGGTGAGGCTTGCAAAAGAAAGAAGAACAAGTGCGGCGCGCAGGCGGCTCACGTTCACAAACCCTTACGCATGATGAGGGCATCCTCGCGCTTGCCATCGCCGCGTTTATAATAATTTTTTCGAATTCCGGCTTCCTTGAATCCACAGGACCGATAAAGCGCAAGGCCCACGGTGTTTGAAATGGCAACTTCAATAAACAGGGATTTGACGCCATCCTTCTTCAGAAGAACTTCCATGTGCTTCATGAGTAATTTGGCGTGCCCCTTCTGGCGAAAGACCGGACGAATGCAGATTGTCAGTATCTCTGACTCATCGGCAGCTTTGCGAAGGAGAACAAATCCGGTTGGATTGTTCTGACTGAAAATGAGAATGGCGCTGGTGCCGGGTGAGGCAAGCATTTCACTGAAGGCCGCTTCACTCCACTGCCTATCAAAACATTCACCGTGGATTTCTGCCAACAGCTTTGCCGCGGCTGGTCCGACGGCGCTGAAGGAAATTTTAGCGACTTGCGGTTTCACATCCGGGGCGCGCAGGTAGAGCGGTTCCGGCGGTAAAGCGGACGCAGGAATGTCGACAGCAAGGCGCACAAAATTTTCGGCAATCGGCAAGTCACCTGCATCACTTCGCACATGGTGATGGCTGTTTAATTTTTTCAACAATGATTCTGTTGCCGTTCCAAGCATCCTGACCGAGTGACTCGGCATGAGCTTGTGCGTGTTGGCGAGTGCCACAACGACAGGCGCCGCCACTTCATGCCCTAACTGATCATAGGAGGCGAAATAAATTTCCCCGGCCCGTGCATCAACGGCAACTACGACAGGGAGAGTATTCGCTGTCTCATTGGCAGCAATTGCTGCCAGCGAATTGATCCCGATGACTGGAATGGAAAGTGAAAGCCCCAGGCCCCGCGCCATGGCAAGGCCAATGCGCACACCGGTGAAGGTGCCAGGTCCCGTGGTGACCGCAATGCGGCCAAGGCCCGCAAAGCGAACGCCTGCAAGCGCCATGGTTTCCTGCACCATTGGCGCCAAAGCTTCCGCCTGCCCCCGGTCCATGAATTGCTGATTTGCCCCAATAACTAGGCCCCTGTCTGCGTCATAAACACAGACCGAGCAGGCCGCCATTGAAGTATCGAGAGCAAGAATGAGCATAATGCTGCTTGATAGGCCGCAATCCTTACCGGACGCAAGTTCGTGCGTTAGGGATGAATAACTCCCCCAACCTCATCATGGCCGTGCTCGACACGGCCATCTTCTTTTATGTGGCGATGACCGGATCAAGTCCGGTCATGATGGAGAAATTAAGGATGAATAACGCCCTTCCGCAAGATGAGATTGCCGTAAAGCCGGCGCTCGCCGGAAGCCACAATGGCATAGCAGCCTTTCACCCGGTTATAGAAATCAGAACCCACCAGAACGGAAATTTTTTGCTTGGGCTCGTATTTCTTGAGAACCGCCTCAAAGTCCGAAAAGACCGGCTCTATTCGCTTGGCATCGCCATAGGCCGCCGGCCTGAACACGGCTTCTGGAACAAACCCATCGACTGGCATCACCGAAAGAATGGCATCGGCAATGCGCGGCGCATCATGGCCATCCATGCGCACCAGTCTCTGGGCGTCCGTGTCGGCGGGATAATTGCCGTCCACGATGGCAATTTCATCGCCGTGCCCCATGGTACGCAGGATTGCCAGAAGCTCGGGTCCCAACAAGGGGTCAATGCCTTTAAGCATTCAGAAAACCTCCTTGAAAAGCACATCGCGGTCAATGATGTAATTTGCAAAAAGCGATAGGCTGGCAGCCCCCATGGCGCGCGCATCCGAGCCAATGCTGCCCTCTTCGATGCTGAAATTTGGCAGCCCGCGCAAATCGTGGCCTGCCACGGCCAAACGGGTTTTCCGCACCAGCTCGGCTCTCACGTTGGCAGGCATGGCGCCATCAATGATTATCGCTTCAAAATCAATCACCGACATCGTGGCAACTGCGGCGAAGGCAAGGCTATTGGCAGTTTGCTCAAGCCAAATCTCGATCTGTGGCCCAATTTCCCCCCAGTCCTCCGGTGAGCGCGCCACCAGCATGGGATCAAGGCCTGCCGCCTGCAATTGATTTTCAAGAACGAAAAGACTGGCGTTGTGAATAAGTTGTTGCGGTGTGCCATCAGGCGCCGAGTGGGGCAAGGGGCCAATGGCTCCCGCATAACCCGTTCGCCCTGGAAAAATATGGCCGTTGATGACGATGCCGCCGCCGATGAAATAGCCCACGAAAAAATAGGCGTAGGTGTGAAATTGGTTGCCCCTGCCAAACAGAAGCTCGGCGGCACAGGCCGCTGTTGCGTCATTGCTGAAATGCACCGGCCAGTCGCCCAGCTTGGCAATCTCGCCGACGAGGTCGAAATCACGCCAAGCTTCCAGCACATCATGGGGCGCACCTATCGCTTCTTCCCAATTCCACAGCTCAAAGGGCGCCGCAATGCCAAGGCCGCAAATTTTTTCGCGCTGCGCGGGCGTGAGATCAGAAAGAAGTTCCTGGAGTCCGGCGGCAACAAAATCCACCAATTTTTGCGGCGTCGGAAAGTGATAGGGCTTGTGCACCTTGCGGCGCACTTTTCCCGTGAGATCAAGCAGGATGAGATCGCCGGAACGCCGGCCTACTTTCAGGCCAATCGAAAATGCCCCTTCCGGATTAAGCGAGAAGGGCACCAGCGGTTGCCCAACCTTGCCGCGCTGCGGCTTTTCCTTGATGAGCAGTTGGTCGGTTTCAAGCTGCCTGACAATGACTGAAACAGTCTGTGCCGAAAGTCCTGTGAGCCGGGCGATTTCAGCCTTGGGCAGGCTGCCATGCCGGCGGATCAGCGAAAGGGCCAATCGCTCATTGTAAAGACGCACCCCGTTTTGCGTCGTGCCACGGGCCAAGGTCGGGCCCTTGCCCAAAACCTGTCCGCCTGTTGCCCAATCCATACTCACGCCCGTCCGCCTGTCCCAAATTATGCGGAAATTGCCCGCAGGGTGCACAAAAGTCGAGCTTCCCGTAGGGTCAGCACCTTGTCAATAAATAAATCACGCCGATTTACTTATTGACTCGGCGACTGGAATTCGCTCAAATCGCAGACAGGGATCAGGATCTATATCCGTAGACCGGGTTTCCATTCACCTAAATATCTAGACTTGAACTGCATTAGAAGTTAGACTAAATTTTACATAAGTAATAAAACTTATGTATGTAACTGTACTTAAGTATGCCCAAACTAGGGCGTGTTCCATGGGAGGATCAT